>JBFJTQ010000476.1:0-3649 GCA_041625275.1 Binatia bacterium
AGACAGGCGAGATCCTGTCCGGAAAGAGCCTGGCCACACGCGCAATGAGATCATTACAGGCTTCGGTCCAATACCGGCTAATGAGCGGCGAGCCGAAGTGGTGTCCCATTGCCGAGGCTTGAGGAGAAAAGAGCAGGCGGTCGATGCCCGACTCCTGCATGCGTTTGAACTGGCCTTCCATGGAGCGTGCCAACTGGTCGTCGCTGACTTGCAGCTTGGCGCGCACAGGCTTCGCCAGGTGGGTGATCTGCTGCCCGCGATACGCCTGGAGCTGCGCTGGAGCCGTTGTGTAATGGGTGTGAGCGTCAATGATCATCGCCGATCCTCCTCTTTGAAACAGGCTTTTTCACCACAAAGATCTTGAAGCCGACAATGGCAACCGGTGACTAAGTTATTAGACCAGCTGCCAAGGTCTTTCTTCTCTTTTGTCAGCCAAAAGGTTTTCTTCTTGTTAGGCTTTAACCTCCGCAATCGTCTGCAAGGCAAAACCAACTTCAGGCTCTCGTTTGTCAGAACCCCTGCGCCTTTGGTATATCAATCTTCCAATGAGCGTTCAAAATCTCCCCTGCTAAGAACAGGGGATAAAATCCGAATCCCGGCGTTTCAACGATTGGAACGACTGGAACTCATTGAACGGCTGGAACTATCGGACAGACGTAAAGGAGCTCGATTTTATGCCAGACATGCCGCGCCTAAATGGTGTAATCAAAGCCCTCGAGCAGGGTCAGACGGCTTTTGTCGCCTTCACCCCCGTAGATATTGAGAGCTCGGTCGCCATGGCAAGCTCAAAGTTAGACGGCATCGCCTTTGAAATGGAGCATGCGCCGCTTGATTTTCCCGGCCTGCGCCAGGCCCTCCAGTTCATGCTCGACCGCCGGCAGATCGTCGAAAACGCCACGCTGGCGCCTGCGGTTACGCCGATGGTACGCATTCCCCCCAATGGTGGCGAGATGAACCAGTGGATCGCCAAGCAAGTGCTCGACATCGGCGTCTTCGGCGTCATCTTTCCGCATGTCAGCACCGTCGAAGAGGCCTGGAATGCGGTGGGCGCCTGCCGGTATCCGCGTCTGTCAACGGCCCCGCAGTACGAACCGCCCGGGATCCGCGGCGACGCTCCCACGCGCGCCGCGCGCTATTGGGGTTTAACGCAGCAGGAGTATTACACCCGGGCCGATGTCTGGCCCCTGGCACCCCAGGGAGAGATCCTTGTCGTCATTCAGTGCGAAGATACGCGCGCGATCGACAACCTGCCGAGGATTCTCAAGGAAGTCCCCGGCATCGGCGTCGTCCTGATCGGTGAGGGCGATCTGAGCCAGGAACTGGGCCATCCGAGAGATTATGATCATCCTGTGGTGGCCGATGCCATCAACACCATTCTTAGGATTTGCCAGGAGCACAATGTGCCCTGCGGTCACCCCCATCCGGACGCGCGCAACATCGAGCGCCTGGTCGCCAGCGGATTCCGGTTCTTGATGCCGTCCGCGGCGCGGTCCTTTGCAGTTCTGGATCAGGGGCGAAAGCTCGCCGGTAGAAATTAACCAGCCTTGAAAGAGTTCTTGATTAAAAAATACCCCGAACTCGGCGCCTCTGAGGTGAATAGTTCTTCACAGGAAACTTAGAATAACCTATGTTTTTACGAGTATGGCACAGGAACAGTCCTTTCTCGCAATGACCAAAGTGCACCAGTGGTTGGATGACTGTTTTCTTGCCCACCAGACCGCTCTTTTATCGCTCGACCTGTCTCAAGCAAGAAAACTCTTGCACCGCTACGAGACAAACCTACTGGCGCACATGAAAGACGAGGAGGACTCCCTCATACCCATTTACGGGGAGAGGATATCCGACGTGCCCGGCGGAGCCGTGGAACTTTTTCTCGCCGAACACAAGAGAATCAGACGCTTTGTCACCGATTTCCGTGATACGCTCGAAAATATCCGAGCCAAGAAGGGCTTGGAGCTGAAGCACCACATAATCGCGCTTCTCGATCGGGAAGCGATGTACAAAGGGCTGCTCTCACACCATCACGCGCGCGAGCGGAATACTCTCTTCCCCTGGTTGGATCTACTCACCTCTGCAGAGGAGCGGGCAAGCCTGCTGGACCGTTGTGTGAGTTGGAGCGCTTACAATGCGTCACTAAACGTCAAGGGCACTAAGTAACGAGACGATTCGATATCGAAGGACCTTTGCAGCCATACGCGACCGGCCAGATTGGCACAAAACTGACGTGTCGTTAAAATTCAATCCTGCGACGAGAAGACACTGATATTCCAAAGTCTGCTGCATCAATTGTCCCACTGTGGTGTAGCAAATTAGCTATAATTTGCTGAATAAGACTTCCCGCTCACCCTTGTTTTGGTCACGGTTATTTCGCTGTCATTTCAACACCTTTAAACAGGTACGATAGCGCTTAAAATCCTGGCACAGCGCTTGCGGTATTAGGTTGTCACAGGGGGCAGCCCATGAATCGATGTTGCATTGACATTAAAGAGCATCGGTGAAATAGAAGCATACCTGTAATTGCGCCAGCCTAGCTTGGTTTGGCAGCTAACTTGATGGGTGATTCTTTGGCCTGACTGGGTTTTACTTGGTTGGGCCTTTTTGTTTGGCGGAGACAAGGGCAATGAAAAGAAAAATCGGTTGGTTGGTATTTGTCCTATTATTTCTCGGCACCATCTTCGTCACCGTTCCCATCGTCAAAGCTCAGCAGCAGGCAAAAATCCCGCGAATCGGCATTTTGACGTTGACCGCGAAACCTAACGACACAGAGGCTGCATTCGAAGACGAATTGCACAACCTGGGTTGGGTCAAGGGCCAGAATATCACCATCGAGTATCGCAGGGCGACACGAGATACTCTTGTTCGTCTTGACCAAGAGTTGGTCGAGATGAAAGTCGATATCCTCGCGGCCCGGGCCACACCGGCGGTGAATGCGGCCAAGAACGCCACCCAGACCATTCCAATCGTCATGATCTCATCAGCCGATGCGGTCGGCAGCGGATTCGTCAAAAGCCTCGCGCGCCCGGGCGGAAATATCACCGGAAACACTTTTATCTTGCCGGAACTCGCGGGCAAGCGAATCGAGCTGCTTAAGGAAATCATGCCCAAGCTTCCGCGCATCGCCTTTCTTGCCTACGGGCCGGACCCGGCCCACAAGCTATTCGTGAAGCATGCGCAAGACGCCGCCGACGGTTTCAAGATCGAATTTCAGCCGTTGATCATGAAAGATGTCGCTGAGATCGACGGAGCTTTTGAATCTTTTGAAAAAGCGCGCACCGATGCTGTGATCGTGCAAACGCTCTTTGGACCCATACTGGGCCAAAGCAAACTAATAGGGACCCTCGGGGTTAAACATCGCGTTGCGACTATCTCGGACGGCGTTGGATTCGCGGAACAAGGGGGCATGGTGTTCTATGGGCCGGACGCTCTCCTTATGTCCCGGCGCGGTGCAGTATTCGTAGATAAGATTCTCAAGGGTGCTAAGCCTGCGGATATACCAGTCGAGCAGCCGACGAAATTCGACCTCATCGTCAATCTCAAAGCGGTGAAGCAGATCGGCCTCACGATACCGCCTCATGTGCTGGCTAGAGCGGATAAGGTAATCAGGTGAGTTGGCGACGATGCTAGGATTTAACAGAATTCAATCCTGCGG
>JBFJTQ010000477.1:0-3646 GCA_041625275.1 Binatia bacterium
ATGTTGCCAAACGGATCCTTGACCTTGGTGACGATATGACTTTCTTGAGGGTTGAGACGAAACCGCTGTACCTCAGCAAGCAGCGAAGCGTGGGATGAACACAAACCTGCTGCGGCCATAACACAGAGCGCGGCAACTCGAGTTCGTATGAATGGGGACCGCTTCAATGACATACCGCAACGGCTCTGTTAACAAGCCGCCGTTTGGGTTTTCCAAGCCATGATCATGGCATGGGTTTGAGGGAAAGGGCAGTGTTGGGACATTCAGGCCCTCTGTAGAACTGTCAACACAGTCCCTCTGTTACGCTTCCTTGCGCGATTGCTGCGCGTCGCCGTTATGCCAATACTTTATCTTACAACGCTGGACGATCTCGCGCCTAAGCATGACCTGGGTTTTCTATAATATCGTGAATAAAATCCCGCCGCCTGCCGGCGGATACCCTACTGGCGATTGCACGGTTCCCGAAAAGAATGACAAAGGACTAAGTAGCTGTCAACGGAGGGCCGCAAGAAACATCAGCGCCGCTCTAACCAAAAACAGACCCTACGGTGTTCACGTCCAAATGACAGTCCAGCTAAATTATGCGGCAATTAAACCTTCAAGCGCTTTACATCGGCAATGGCGAGACGCCGAAAAGTGGCCCGTGAAAATGCAGGAGGAGACTGTAGAGGAGCAAGGCGAGAACGACGCGCCACCAGCCCAATTCCCTGAATTTGAGCGAGTTGCGCCGTTCGATAATCGCCATAAACGGAACGTTGGAGGTGACCGCAGCAAAGCGATCCCACACATCGCCGCAAGCCTTCCTTCTCTTCCGATCGATGGAATGCGGCCCTCCCAACGCCAGAACCAAAAATGCCCCGAAAAACACCAGCGAGGCGGCATCGCCGTTGAACAAAAGATGCGTAAGTGACCAGAGGACAACACCCCAGAGAAACGGATGCCGCGTGATGCGCTGGATTCCCTTTGCCGGCTCGGTCTCGTTAAGGAGCGCTTCCCCTCCGACGGCCGTCGGATTCGGAGTCGTAAAGGCCAAGACAACAAACAGGAAAGCAAACAACATGACGATGAGCGCCAGCGACCGGAAGGCTTGAACCTGTCCCCATAGCTCGACATACTCCGCTTGCGCGTATGCCCGCGACAACCAGACAATCCCGATCAAAGAGAGAAGCGAAAAACCCGCCTGAAAACCCTTTTCTCCGATCTTAGCGACGATGATGCCGCGTAGCGCCGTGCCGGAAACAAGAAAGTGAATGCCATCAAAGAATGCCGCGGCGGCGACAAGAGATGTCATGCAGCCCCTTCCTTCTTCTTGAAGTTGAGTCCACCGATGAGTCTATATCTTGTCATCCTTTTGAAGTCCATACACACGCCAGAAGAGCCCTTAACGAGCGACAACAACTCCTTGTTCGCAAAGACTGTCATAGTGACAAATCGTGTCACTTGGTGCTCGCGCGACTCTCTGGCAACCAGGCTGCAACATACCGAGAATATGATCATACTCAGATCTCGCAACCTTGGAAGCTCTGGCATTGGTGTTGCGTCGCTTTGTGATCAAGTGAACGCTCGCACCGACGGGAGGGTTTTCTTTATGAGTACGCACCAGCTCTGCAGAGAAGTAAGAAGCTTAAGCCCCTATATAGACTTTAGCCGATTGGAGCACCGTCCGTGTATTTGTGGTGGGCAAATTTACCACTTTTCCGCTCCCGCAGATGACCAGTGGATATGCGATCTCTGCTGCGGCGCAGCAGGTGCAAGCTATGAAGAAGCGCTACGCGAAAAAATCAAGCTGAATTTCGGACAGTTAGTGAAAGAAACACGAAGTTTTTTGAACGAAAACAGCGCCCTGTGCGAGCCGGTTGGTGTCCTTCTTAGCGGCCTTGCCGCGGCTCACAAAGAGAGTTCGCCGCCGCCTCTTACCATCCAAGAGCCCTCCTCCTAGAAGATACCAAGGACGAGCCCGGCGGCGATGGTCGCTCCCGTCTCCTCGCATTGAGTGATATCATGGGCGCCTATCTGTTTTGGGCGTAGAATCGCCTCCGGCGTCTGGGCGTAGGTGCAAACGATGAGGGGCGGTGCGACCGCTTTGAGCCGCCAACCGGTGGCGATACGCTCGATCTGCCGCGCCGCGTTTTCGCCGTCGGAGCCCGCGCAGATGAGAGCCGCATAGGGGCGGCCGACGATTCGGTCCAGCGCCGCATAGTAAGTGCGATCAAAGAAATCCTTCACCAAACCCGCCATCGCCCCAAGATTTTCCGGCGTCGCGAACACATAACCGTCTGCCTCCAGCACGTCAGCTTGACCAGCTTCCGTTGCGTGCAACAACCGCACGCGGACGTCGGGCTCGGTAGCCGCCCCATGAGCCACGGCCTGGGCCATCTGGCGCGTTCCACCAGTCAGCGAATGGTAGACGATCAGAAGGGTCTTCATAAGCTTTCACAACCGATTCACGCAATCAAAACTCTTTCCACGGGCTCAGGCCAGCCAAAGTTCGCGAAAACGCACAGCCACTACCTGCTCGTAAGGCACCGGGCCCGGCAGATGGCCGACGGCTTGAGCAAACCGGTTGAGGCCGGCAACGCTCTCTTCATAAATGACCGGATCGTAGAATGGCAAATCCCGTTCAACGATCGAGGCGATCAGAGCCGCCGCCTCCGGGGGAAACTTGCGCTTGCCCACTTCCGCCGCAAGAAACGGTGTTTGCCGGAGAGCTTTTTGCGTTTTCACGATGGCGCGCACCGCGGCTGCGGCGCAATGCGAGTCACGTTCGATCAGGGCATCTGTGGTGGCAATGCCGGCGAAGGTGAAGTGGCGAACGTCGGCCGGATCATCGCCGCGCCGGACATCGACCAGGATCTTTCCTACTCCCTGACTGACCGCCATCTCGCTGCCCATTGCGTTGGCCCAAAAACCGTCGATTTGCCCCGCTTCAAGCGCTCGGGCCGCAAATACCCCGAAGGAAACGTTACACTCCCTGGCGCCTGGCAGCTCAACGAATTGCACGTCTCGCGCAGGATCAATATTGCAGACTGTGAGCATCCGCTTGAGCGCCAAGTCTGGTCCCTCCGCAGCCGTTAAACGTAGCCCCCTGATCGCTTGTAGGTCGCCGCGTTTCGCCGCCAGGTCGGCGCGGATTACAAGCAGCCAGGGAGTGCCTTGGGAGAGGGCCACGAGCAATTTAGCTCCGCTCCAACCAGGAAACTCCGTCAGGACGTCGTGCACCGAACCCGCAATCATGGCATCCACGCTCCCTTCGCGCAGCGCCCGGGTAGCTCCAAGCGCCGCCACCAGTTCGATTTCTGCATCGAGGCCCTCGGCCTTGAAAAACCCCAACTCATCGGCCGCGAGCGCGGGGAAACAAGTATTGCTGACAAGATCAACTGCAGCAATGCGCATGTGCACGGGAACCTCCTCTGCCAAGGCGCGAAAAAACCAGATGATTCGAAATCAAGTGCGTGATTCCGCGAAGATTCGGGTCTGTCATGTTTCAGTAGCTCAACGCGCACGAAAGTGCGCACGTGGTTTTCATCCAACCTCGGTCTGTGCCGAGTGCGAGGAAGGGTTACTGGAGGCGTTGCTTTGCGGTCTCAATCCTTCCTCTCCGGCCTTTGTAAAGCATGGGCTGCTCCCCCACCATCACCTTCGTCCA
>JBFJTQ010000478.1:0-3645 GCA_041625275.1 Binatia bacterium
GCAACGACCAGCTCGTTTCGTCGATTACCAATAGCTTGATCATCAGCATGACGTCGGCCACGGGAGCGGTTTTCCTGGCCTTCGTCGCTGCCTGGCTGGTTGCGCGAACCAATCTGAAAATGCGCTGGACCCTGGACCGCATGATTATGATGCCTCTGGTTTTCCCCGGTATTGTCATGGGCGTGGCGATTCTAAAAATGTATCTGACGCTGCCCATTCCCCTCTACGGGACCATATGGATCATGGTTGCCGCCTTTGCAGGACGCTACCTCCCCTATGCCATGCGTTTTTGTCATGCCGGCTTGCTTGGCATTCACAAGGAACTCGAAGAAAGCGCCACCGCTAGCGGCGCAAGCTGGACCCAAACCGCCCGTAACATTATCGTTCCTCTCATGATGCCGGCGCTTTTTGCCGCCTGGATTTATATCTTTCTCATTACCGTTAGAGAGCTATCCATTGCGCTCCTACTCTATAGCCCTGGTTCGGAGGTCATCTCCGTGGTCATCTGGGAGCTGTGGGAAAACGGCCATGTCGGTACGCTGGCGGCGTACGCGCTGGGTATCACCGCCGGAACGGTCTTGCTGGCCAGCATCTTCCACAAATTGACGCGCCGGTACAGTTTATCTGTATAGCAGCGATCGGAAGCGAATGGACTCAGGGATGCGAATGGATTCCGCAGGTTATAAAGTTCATTAGAGGCGTCCGCCGGCGGCCCGGGTGACAAAAGATCACCCGGACCACCTGCGGTGCGATGACAAGAGCGAACCGGATCAGTTTCGCCCGACCTTTTTGAGCAGCTTGTTCCAGCCCTTTTCTTCTTTGAGGTAACCCATCGTGGTCATGCCGCGCTCCGGATAATGCCGCGGAAACGGATAGTCCTTCCACGCCGCGCCATAGTGATATTTCTGCAGCACCGTCTGTCCGGCATCACCGATCAGAAAATCGACGAAAAGCAGAGCGGCATGGGGGTGGGGCGCGTTTGCGATCACCGCTGCACCGCCGGCGTTGGTCGGAACCAGATCCAGCGGCACCCAATTGACCGGCGCGCCGGTATCGATCTTTGCCAATACGTGATTGCGGAAAATCGTGGGCGATCCCTGAGCCTCGCCGGCAATGATCAAATCGCGCAAAGCGGCACCGGACATTTTAAACAGCTTGATCTCTTGCCTCGTGTACTTCTCGATGTACTCCCTGCCTTTGACTTTCAACATCGTGCCGATGACCCGGTCACCGGTGCTGTTGAGTGACATGCCCATTTTCCCCTTCCATTCGGGCTTGAGCAAGTCGTCGAAGTTTTTCGGGACATCTTTCTCTGCGACCAGCTTGGTGTTGTACCCGAAGCCGATAAACGATTCGCGGTCGTTGACCCAGTAAATGCCGCCCTTCTCCGCCTCGTACTTAGCGGTTTCCGGATAACGTTTTAGTTCCGGTGAGTCATAGGGCTGGAGAATTTTCTTGTCGCGCAGAAGCATGAGCGTGCCCGGCGTGGTTTCCAGGGCATCAACCAAATGTTGCCCGGATTGAGCTTCGTTGAGGATCTTCGGCGTAAGGTCTTTGCTTCCCGCCCGATAGACTTCGATTTGAACCTCGGGATATTTTTTGCTGAAGGCCTTAACGATAGCCTTGTACGAGGCACCCGCCAGTGACGTATACCAGACGACCTTACCTTCTTTTTTTGCGCCCTCGAGAAGTATCTTTTCCCGATCGGGCCCCATATAGGCGGCCAGTTCCTCCAGCGTTTTTGCTTTTCCGGGTTGTCCCCATAAGATTGCGCCCAATACAAAAATAACGACGGCAAAGATCCTGGCGATCTTCATTTTATTCCTCCTTTCGTTTCAGTCGCGGGAAGTATTTCCCCTTCGTTCCTGCCAATCATAGTAATGTCGTCCTTTTCCTTAAGGCAAATGCCGAGGGGAATTTTTTTCCCGTTTTTTGGGGCCGCATGGGCCCCGATATGCCCGGTTTGGCGATATCGAGGCAGTTGGAGCCATGACGGCGACGAAGACCCACGGAAGTGGACAATGGCTCCGGTTTGGGGTAAGGGAGAGCTGTCAACCCAAATCGCCCGAGCATGTCGCTGAGTTGACGAACAAGTTTCACTGCAGAATCTAAGTCCAATCAATCCGTCATGTTTATCGCTGGCGCTCTAGAAGGAACCCTTGCAATTGATATTAGCGGCCATGTGGCCGGTCCATACGCCGGCAGCCTGCTTGGCGATCTTGGCTGCGAGGTCATCAAAGTTGAATTGCCGGATGGAGGAGACACGCACCGCGGCCGCAATCCAAAGTATGAAGGCTACGGGCCCAGCTTTCGCGCGCTCAACCGCAACAAAAAGAGCATGACTCTCAATCTGCGAGCGAAAAAAGCGCGCGAAATTCTGCTCGAGCTTGTCGAAACAGCGGATATTTTACTGGAAAATTTTCGCCCGCCGACAAGAAAACGCCTTGGTCTTGACTACGATGTGCTGTCAAAAAGAAATCCGGGGCTGATTCACTGCTCCATTTCCGGTTATGGCCAGAGCGGGCCTTACCGTGATAAGCCCGGCTTCGACACCATCGGCCAGGCTCTCAGCGGTATGCTCAGCTTGGTGACGGATCTGGACAAGCCAAGAGTCGCTGGCGTTTCGTTTACTGATCACTGCTGCGGCATCTTTGCTGCCTACGGTATCATGGCCGCTTTACTGGCCCGGCAGAAAACCGGTCGGGGGCAGTTTGTCGATGTTTCCCTGCTTCAAGTGAGCCTGGCGTTTATTGAGTCCCATGTCGCGGATTATTTGAACGGTGGCGAGGCCGTGTCGCGCGACAATTTTCCGCGGGGGCGAATCTATTGTTTGCTCGACTGTGACAATCGCCCTTTGGTGATCCACCTCTCGGGTCACCAGGAGGCGTGGGTGGGGCTCCTCAAGGCGGCGGAACGAACGGATTTGCTAGCGGACCCTCGATTCGGTTCGCGGAAAGACCGCACGGAGCACCACTGGGAGATCGTTAAAATCCTGCAACAAACATTTCGTACGAAGTCCCGGGCGTACTGGTTGGAGCGATTAGACGCCAACAACGTTCCAGGCGCACCGATCAACACGATTCAGGAAGTGTTTGACGATGACCAGGTCAAGCACATGGGCATTCCGAAGCAGATCCGTCATCCCAAGATGGGAACGAGCAATCTGATCGGGAATCCGATCAATCTCTCTGACACGGCGCCGCAGTTCTTTTATCCGGCACCCCTGCTCGGTGAGAATACGGAAGAAATACTCAGGCGGCTGGGTTATGACTCCAACGCCATTCAAGCGCTTCGAAGTGAGGGAGTTATTTAGGCAAAACACGCACCGGCGTTGTCACCGTTTCGGGTTTCGAGTTGCCGGTTTCGAGCTGGCCCGAGACGCGAGGTAAGAGATTTGAAACCGAAAGGAGTGCATCATGGATTTTAGCGTATCGGCAGACCCACCCGAAGTGGTCCCGTTCCGCCAGGAAGTTCGAGCCTGGCTGGAAGAGAACATGCGCGGCTCGGAACATTTGCGATGGTCCGCTTCCTGGTCGACGCGGGAAAACGATGAGGAATACCGTTTTCGACGTAATCTCGCCAACAAACTGGGGCAAAAGGGCTGGCTTTTCCCCATGTTCCCCAAGGAATATGGCGGTGCAGGCC
>JBFJTQ010000479.1:0-3643 GCA_041625275.1 Binatia bacterium
CCCGATGAGCCGCACTCCCATCGCGGCTCAGGATCCGGTTTGTCTTTATCTTGAAGTGAGCAACCAGTGCAACCTTGCCTGCAAGACCTGTCCTATTACTTACGGCAAGGTGGAAGAGCCTGCGACCCTGAATCTTGCGCAGGTCCAGCACCTCGTGTCTCAATTCTCCACAGTGATGCAAGTGGTGCTGCATGGAATCGGCGAGCCCCTGCTCAACCGCGAGCTTGCCGACATTATCCGCTGGTTAAAACAAAGAGGGATCTACGTTCTATTCAATAGCAACGGCACGCTCATTAATAGGCGCTGGCGTGAAGCCCTTGTTCGGTCGGGACTTGACGAAATAAGGATTTCGTTGGATGCGGCGACGCCCGAGACCTTTGCGCATGTGCGCGGCAAGCCGATGTTCGATGTCATCATTAAGAATATTAAGGCGCTGATAGCCTTAAAGGCGGAAAGAGGCTCAGCCACACCCGAGGTCTCCCTTTGGTTGACGGGGTTGAGGGAAACACTGAACGAACTCTCGGATTTCATTCACCTCGCACACTCTCTGCGAATCGATTGCGTCTACTTGCAGCGGCTTGTTTACTGGAAAAGCCACAACAACGACCAATTGGCCCGCCCTGAGCAGTCTTTGTTCAAATCACTTCAGCGGGAGGAAGAAAGCATCGTGAAATCGGCAGAGGAACTCGCCCGCCAATTGGGGGTTCGCTTTGAGGCATCCGGGGCCACAAGTCCCTCGGCAAGCCTTTCGAGGAACGGCCGGGAACAACCCTGGTCGGCTTGTATGCGGCCCTGGACATTGATGTATATCACGGCCCGCGGCAGTGCTTTCCCTTGCTGCATCGCACCGTTCTCGACAGAGAATCTCGGTCAGCTTTCTCTGGGTAACACGTTCAGTCAAGGCCTTGCCTCCATCTGGAACGGCCGGCGTTACCAAGAGTTTCGCCGCAGACTGTTGAGCGTCGATCCCCCTGAATGCTGCAAGGGGTGCGGTGCCTGTTGGAGCCTGTAATCACATGAACATGATTGTCGAATGCCGACAAAGAAACACTCGAGCGCTGGTCGTCGTGGCCAAGGCACCCGTGAAAGGCCATGCCAAAACACGGCTTTCCCCGTACCTCAGCCCGGAGCAAGCGGCTGCGTTCTACGAGTGCCTGCTCAGCGATATCGTGGGCAAAATGGAAAGATTCCTAGGGGCCGACTCATGGCTCGCCTTTGCGCCCGAAGGGGAAGACTATTTTCGCCAAAAATATAGCGACAAACGGCTCCTCGCGCAGCGAGGAAAGGATCTGGGAGAGCGACTGCACCATATCTTCGTCGATCTTTTCTCCATGAGTTACGAGCAAGTCGTCATTACCGACAGCGACAGTCCGACGGTGCCGCTCTCGTCCATCGAGCGGGCGTATGAATGGCTAGGCGAAGAGAGTTGCGATGCGGTTCTCGGCCCTTCCGCGGACGGCGGCTACTATTTAATTGGCCTGAGGCGGCCTGCGGAGGAAATGTTCCGCGCTATTCCTTGGAGCACTCAAGCCGTTCTCGACCGCACGCTTGAGAGAGCCTCGGCGGCGCACCTTCGCGTCGCGCTTCTTCCGCAGGCTTACGACATTGATGTCAAAGAGAATCTCGACAGGCTGTGGCACGATCTTTTGACTTCGAGTGAAGTCAGGCGTCTGGCCCCGAAAACCTACGTCTACCTTGACGGCCTTTACGGCCGCAGGGTTTCCGCCGGCATCGAGATCACCGGCATTGGCGTTCAGGAGACTCAGGATGAATCACAACGGTAACGCTTACGGCATGCGCGACCTTGCCCTTTGGGTCGCGCTCTATCGCATCGCTCTCGGCATCATGTGGCTGCAGATGGCGCTGCAAAAGGCTCCTTGGATCCTTGATCCGGAAGGTAGACCTTTCGGCTGGCTCTACGGCTACATCTGGAAGGAAATCAACCATCCGACTTTCGGCTTTTACACCGCCTTTCTGCAAGCGGTGGTCCTGCCTAACTTCACCGTTTTCGGTTTTCTGACGTTTGTTACCGAAATCGTCATTGGTCTGTCCCTCGTATTCGGTCTCTTCGTTCCTCTCATCGGCGGTCTTGGGGGAACGCTGATGCAGACCAATATCATGTTAGGAAGCTACAGCATTCCGGGGGAATGGTTTTGGCTGTGGCCGATGCTAATCGGCAGCCACATCATCTTCATGATGGGCCGGGCGGGGCGACGGTTGGGCCTGGACGCTGCGATCGTGCGATCCTTGGAGCGGCCAAGCCGCAACGGGAAGTTTCGCAATCTCTTGCCCTATGTCGTGTGAAGTAGATGATTCAGAGCAAGAAACTCTGGTTTATCGGCCTTATTTCCCTGGCCGTCTACGGAATGAATTTCCGGCTCGGCGACTTCCTGTTGCAAACAGGACTCGTCAGTGCCGCACCCGACCCGTTCCTTAGCTACCTGGCCCAGATCCTGCCGCTGAGTGGTCTTTATTTTTTGGCGATTCGGATCGCAGGACAAGGGGCAAAAGACAGCAAGCAGGAAATCTTCACTATTTTGTTTTTTGCGTTTCTGTTTCGCACGGCGCTCGTTCCCCTTGACCCGGCGCTTTCGAGCGATGTTTATCGCTATCTGTGGGAAGGCAAAGTTCAGGCCGCGGCCGGGATGAACCCATATGTTCATCCGCCCGCGGACGATCAACTCGCATTTCTGCGCGACGAGGAAATCTATCCTTCGATTAACCGAAAGGAGTCGCCGACCATCTATCCAGCCGGGGCGCAGCTTTTCTTCGCTGCGATGTACCGGGCAGGCGTCTATAGTCCTCAAGGGTTCAAAGCCCTTGCCCTCGCTGCCGACGCTGCCACGCTGCTCTTGCTCTACTTGATTCTCAAGCACCTCGGCCTCTCTACAAGCCGCATTCTGATTTACGCCTGGAACCCGCTGCTCATCTACGAGCTATTCCACAGCGGCCATCTTGAAGCGTTCATGATCCCTCTCATGGTCGGGTTCATATACCTTTTGCTCCGCGATCGGGTCGTTGGCGCAGGAATCGCCCTGGGGTTGGCGACCGCGGTAAAACTCGTGCCCGTCTTCCTGCTTGCGGCAGTGCCGCGCGGTCAACGGCTCAAGGTGTTGTTTCCTTGTGCCAGTGTTTTGGCCGTGGCCTATTTCTTTTATGCGAGCGCAGGCCCGAAGATAGTGGGATTTCTCCCGACCTATTTTTCGGACCCTTATGAGATCTTCAACCTCGGTATGATTCAGCTTGCCCTGCTGGCCCTGACAAAATTAGTAGCGCTCCCCCCCGTGTGGATTCGCTTTGCCCTCTTTGCTCTCTTCTTTGCCATCCTGACGGCTACGGCTCGGCTTTCAGTTGCGTCGCCGGTAGAGGTCATCGAGAAAAGCTACCTTGTCTTAAGTGCCTATCTTCTGCTCATCTTTCCAGCTTTTCATCCTTGGTATCTCTGCGCGCTCGTCCCGATACTCTGCGTGATCCCCTCGCGCGCCTGGCTCCTATTTTCGTCGCTGCTGCCCCTTTCCTATGTGAAATATCTTTCCGCTGACGGGACCATGCCGGTATGGGTGACCTCTGTACAATTTATTCCCTTGTATGCCGTGCTCGCTCTGGAGATTTTGAGCTCAAGAACCTCGAATGAGAGGAGACA
>JBFJTQ010000480.1:0-3637 GCA_041625275.1 Binatia bacterium
GGAAATTCCTGCTTGGAAAGGGGTGTGTGCACCAGTGATTACAGAACCGTCTGTGCTAAAGGGGCCATTCCATCTGACTGTCCTGGTTTTGGAAATGTTTGCGTCGATGATTATGGTACCTGCGGATTGGACGGCGTGACGGGTGGTGGTTATGCCTATATCGAGAACGTGGGTGGAGAGGGGCCGCTGGGCCTTAAGGAAAAAGATAATTTCATCCCGCTCCGTTACGGCTGCGAGCCGGGCGAAACAGGTCTTTGCGGCGACGCTGGCTTTTTCCGCTGGTCGAAAGGCGAGAGTGGTTCGGATAAAGAATTGTTCAAGAAGCTATACGGGACACACCGAAATGAAGTAGACGTCCTGCCTTGTCCGGGTCACATAATCCATCCAGTCGAAAATGTCTCGCCATGCCCGGAGCGGAGGCGCGGCAAGACGATGCTGCGGATATACGGTGACGTGTTGTATACGACTGCGGTCGCTTACGCCGCTGGACTGATCGAGGCTTTTATCAATGAAGTGAACAAACCGACCGCTGTTGCGGGTGGGCCGTATCTGGGGGAGGCCTGTCAGGCGGTTCGGTTCGATGGCAGCGGGTCGGTCGATCAAGATTTGGGGTCGATCGTTGCCTACGATTGGGATTTCACCGCCGACGGAGTATTTGATCAGAAGACGATGTTCCCCGTCACGGAACATACCTATCTCCAACCATTTAGCGGGAATATGATCTTGAAGGTGACTGACAACGACGGTTTGACCGACCAGGACAAGGCGATTGTTGTGATAACAAGGGACAATACCCCACCCACCCTGGCGTGCCCCACAGATGTGGTGGTGCAGTGCCGCGAGCCTGGAGGAGTGGACGCAACCCACCCCGCAATCGCCGCCTTCCTGGCGGCGGCGAGAGCTACGGACGCCTGTCATGTGGCGCTGCTGGTGAACGACGCGCCGGGCTTCTTCGAACTGGGAGACACGGCGGTGACCTTCACGGCCACCGACGCTGTCGGCAACGTCTCCCAGTGCTCGGCCACGGTGACCGTGCGGGACACCGCTCCGCCGAACCTGCTGGTAAGCCTGGTTCCGGACATGCTTTGGCCGCCCAACCATGAGCTTCGCGACATCACGGCCCGGGTGGAGGTGAGCGACGTCTGCGACCCGACGCCGACTTTCTTGCTGACCGACGTGACCAGCAGTGAGCCGAGCTCCGGCGGAGGAGACATCGTGGGGCACGACCTGGGTACGCCCGATACCACCTTCCAGTTGCGCGCCGAGCGCTCGGGCTCGGGAAGCGGCGCTCCGGCACGCATCTACACGGCGACCTACAGCGCCAGCGACGCCTCGGGCAACTCCAGCCTGGCGAGCGCGGAGGTCGAGGTGCCCAACAACCTCTTTGCGTTCTGCCGCGAGGGGCGCAAAACCGGCCGTGCTGAGTGCTTGGGTGGTAGGTAAGCCTGCCCCGAAAGGCTATGAGATTCGGGGAGTGGAGAGAAAGAATACAAAAAGCTATCCGATCATGGGAGAATATGAATTTGAGTGGGGTACCTCAAAGGCATGGGGTCAAATTTATTGATTCTTACTTTCTATTCTGGTAGCTCCTGCGCTCATGGCCCGGCCGCTGCGGATCGAGTATCCAGAAGCCTACTATCACGTCACCTCGCGAGGCAATGAGCGCAAGGCGATCTTCAGAGACGACACCGACCGGGAGAAGTTTCTCGACGTACTCGGTCGTGTGGAACTGGGATGATCAGACATAACATACATACCATCTTTCAAATTGACGCAAACGGATTGCGGATTATCATTTGACGGTCTATGACCTGCCCGTCCTGTAGGTCTTCGGAATATAAAGTCTTGCAGGTGGCGCAGAGCGCCGAAGCGACTATCAGCGCGTCATAAAATGAAAACCCGTAGCGCTCGGCGATCTCGATACCACGGTTGTGAGTTTCGAGGGTTATTGCCTCAATCTCACATACAGCACGGATGGGAAGCAGTACCTCTTTGATTTCGCTCCACGACATAGCCAACTTGCGGGACGCAACTGCGGCAAACTCATTGAGAACCTGGACGCTTATGACGCCGCCATTTGCAACGAGTTCTTCGGCCCGATCAGCCTTGGCCAAATCTTCCGAGAGGAGGTAGAGCAAGACGTTGGTATCGAAAAACGACTTAGTGTCGGGCATTGGCCTCCATCCGGTCAAACTTGAAATCGGCAGGCAGGCGGCCGCGGTATTTTCTCAAGCGCGCGAGCAGTTCCCGAGAACTGGGAGCCTTCTTGATCTCAAAACGGCGCGCACCCGAAACTTGGATCTCGATATGGTCCCCTTCCTTTAATTTTAGCGCCTCGACTACCGCGGCGGGCAAGCGGACCGCAAGACTGTTTCCCCATTTAGCAACTTGCATAAAGACCTCCGAGCAAAAGATATACCTCAATTATTGTATATCTACCATGCCTCCTAGGCAATAGGCAGGGAACCGTCCTGTCTCGCGAATTCGGGGAAGGGGTCAAATTCGGGGACGCATTGATTCTTGTTTTCTATTCTCATAATTCGTCGGGATATGGCACGGCCGCTGCGGATCGAGTATCCAGGAGCCTACTATCATGTCACCTCGCGAGGCAATGAGCGCAAGGCGATCTTCAGAGACGACACCGACCGGGAGAAGTTTCTCGACTTACTCGGCCGTGCGGTAGATGATTTTCATCTTCGGCTTCACGGCTACGTGTTGATGAGCAATCACTATCATCTGTTGGTGGAGACGCCCAAGGGCGGACTTAATCGGGCCATGCGCTATTTGAACGGCGTGTACACCCAGGCGTTCAACCGCCGCCACCGCCGCGTCGGGCATCTCTTTCAGGGGCGCTACAAGGCCATCTTGGTGGACAAGGACTCCTACCTACTGGAGCTCAGCCGCTACATCCATCTCAATCCGTGGCGGGTCAAGCCGCCTCAAGATCCTTTCAAGTATCGATGGAGTAGTTTAAGGGCTTACGTGGGCGAAGCGGTCGCGCCGAGATGGCTCACGGTGGGAGAAGTGTTGGGTGAGTTTGGGAGCCGAGGAACGGGTGGATATAGGAAATTCATCAGCGAAGGGATGAAGACCGGAGTCAAGACACCCTGGGAGGACGTAAGGGGGCAAATGGTGATCGGCTCTGAGGAGTTTGTGGAGAAAGTGGCAGACAAGCATCTTGGAGAGCGAAGAGCAAAGCGCGGGGAAGAAAGTCGCGTCGGAGAGATTGTCGGAATCAAGGCCGATGCCGTGATGAGGGAGGTTGAAAAGTATTACGGGATTAAAGAACCGGAGCTGCGCGGCAGAGGACACCGATATACCGAGCCGCGCTATGTGGCGAGCTATCTGTTGCGGCGGTATTGTCTGATGGGGCTGAGGGAGATTGGCGAACGGGTGGGGTTGCATTACAGCGCGGTCGGGAACGCGATCCGACAGCTAAGAGAGCGACCCAGTGTGCCGCAAGTAAACACATTGCGAAGTTTCGAGGCCAAATTTAAGAATCAATAGACGTGACCCCGGTTGTTTGTCATTCTGAACCCTTCGATTGTCACTCTGAACCGTTCGCGTCAAGTCATCCTGAGCGCAGGGTAGTGACTCATTTTGCCTTGAGATCCTTCACTGCGTTCAGGATGACACC
>JBFJTQ010000481.1:0-3627 GCA_041625275.1 Binatia bacterium
ACGCGGCCAAAAACTACCGCAATGATGGCGACAGCATCTACCGCCTCTTTTATGACACGGTCAAAGGCGGCGACTACCGGGCCCGCGAGGGTAATGTGTATCGGCTGGCCCAGGTCAGCGGCAATATCATCGATCAGTGTGTAGCACAGGGCGTCCCCTTTGCTCGCGAGTATGGCGGCTTGCTCGATACCCGCTCTTTCGGCGGGGCCCAGGTGGCACGCACTTTTTACGCCCGCGGGCAGACCGGCCAGCAGTTGCTCCTGGGAGCCTACCAGGCACTGGAACGCCAGATTGGGCTGGGCCAGGTCAAGATGTACCCGCGCAGCGAAATGCTGGATGTGGTGGTCGTCGATGGCCGCGCGCGGGGTATCGTCGTTCGCGATATGGTCACGGGCAGGATTAGCTCGCATCTGGGTGATGCCGTGGTTCTGGCCACAGGTGGGTACAGCAACGTCTTCTATCTCTCCACCAACGCCAAAGGGTGCAACGCCACGGCTATCTGGCGCGCTTACAAGCGGGGCGCATTTTTTGCCAATCCTTGTTTTACCCAAATCCACCCGACCTGCATTCCCCCGGCGGGCGAACATCAATCAAAGCTGACACTGATGAGCGAGTCGCTACGCAACGACGGCCGGGTTTGGGCGCCGCGCAAAAAAGGCGACACCCGCGCTCCCGATGCTATCCCGGAAAGCGACCGCAACTATTACCTGGAAGAGCGCTATCCCGCCTTTGGTAACCTCGTGCCGCGTGATATCGCCTCTCGCGCCGCCAAAAAGGTGGTTGACGAAGGTTTCGGCGTGGGCGAATTGAAAAACGGGGTTTATCTGGACTTTGCTGAGGCGATTCAACGGTTGGGGAAAAACATCATCCAGGAGCGGTATGGCAACCTCTTTGACATGTACGCGGAAATTACCGGCGAGGACGCCTATAAAGTGCCGATGCGAATTTATCCGGCCCTGCACTACACCATGGGCGGATTGTGGGTCGATTATAACTTGATGAGCACCATTCCCGGCCTTTTTGTCATCGGTGAGGCTAATTTTTCCGACCATGGGGCCAATCGCCTGGGGGCCAGCGCCCTCATGCAAGGGCTGGCCGATGGCTACTTCATTCTTCCTTATACCCTGGGTGATTTCCTGGCTCAATTGAAGTCGGACAAGCTAGACCTTAACCACGCGGCCTTCAAGAGTACCGAAGCCGCGGTGGCCGATCAGGTTACCCGGTTGCTCAACATCAAAGGCAAGCGCTCGGTTGACTCCTTCCATCGCGAATTGGGCAACATCATGTGGAATAACTGCGGCATGGGCCGGACTGAAGCCGGGTTAAAAGAAGCACTGGCGAAGATTCCTGCCATTCGAGCTGAATTCTGGAAGAATGTTGACGTCCCGGGCGAAGGCAACGATCTCAACCAAAGCCTGGAAAAGGCCGGCCGAGTGGCCGATTTTCTCGAACTGGCCGAACTGGTTTGCCTCGATGCCCTGCATCGCCGGGAGTCTTGCGGTGCGCACTTTCGCGAGGAGTACCAAACCGAAGAGGGCGAGGCTCAACGCGACGACAACAATTTTACTTACGTGGCCGCCTGGCAATTTGACGGCGATAAGCCAATCTTGAACAAAGAACCGCTCACGTTTGAGTATGTGAAGCTTTCACAACGTAGTTACAAATAGGTCATTGGCGATGAGTTTCCCAATGACCGATAACGAGGGAAAGACACCTATGAATCTCACTCTAAAAGTCTGGCGCCAAAAGAATGCCACTTCACCGGGTCGCCTTGTAGCTTATCAACTGGATGGCGTAAGCCCCGATTCCTCCTTTTTAGAGATGCTCGACTTACTGAACGAGCAGCTAATGTCCCGGGGCGAGGAGCCCGTGGCCTTTGACCACGATTGCCGCGAGGGAATTTGCGGCATGTGCGGTATGATGATCAACGGCGTAGCGCACGGGCTGCGCTCGGCGGTGACGACCTGCCAGCTGCATATGCGCCACTTCGACGACGGCGAGACCATCACGATTGAACCTTGGCGCGCCAACGCCTTTCCCATCGTCAAGGATCTCATCGTTGACCGCACTGCCTTTGACCGAATTATTCAGGCCGGCGGATTTATCTCTGTCACCACGGGCAGCGCCCAGGATGGCAATGTTATCCCCATTCCCAAAACCGAAGCAGACCTGGCAATGGACGCCGCCGCATGTATTGGCTGCGGCGCGTGCGTTGCCGCCTGCCCCAACGCATCGGCTATGCTTTTTACCGCGGCCAAGGTGTCTCATCTCAATTTGCTCCCGCAGGGTCAAGTCGAGAAATTCGAGCGTGTCGTGCGCATGGTCACCGCGATGGATGCTGAGGGTTTTGGCGGCTGCACCAACATCGGCGAGTGTACGGCGGTTTG
The DNA here is from genome assembly GCA_041625275.1 of Binatia bacterium. Lineage (GTDB taxonomy): Bacteria > Desulfobacterota > Binatia > UBA9968 > UBA9968 > JBFJNS01. Next base: position 2,388 of record JBFJTQ010000481.1, read on the forward strand.
CCCCAAAAGCATCAGTCAGGATTTCATTGCCAGGATGAACGGTGATTTTATCAAGGCCACGCTTGCAGGAATAACGCCCAACGGAAAGTAGGGACTTCAACAAAGGGGAAAAAAAGGCGAGGAGCAATCCCTCGCCTTTTTTCTTAACAAGGTCTGACCCGCGAGTCCTGCGGGTTGAGACAATTGCGGCCCTTGAGCAGAGTCCCTGATTTGAGCGGCTCCGCTGCCGGTCGCGGTCACTCGCTGAGGCTTCTTCAATACAGCACTCAACGGGCCGACCCGTTTCTCGGAAGGTAAATGCGAACTTGAAGCCGAAGTAAGCGGAAACGCCGCAACCAACCAAGCCGAACTGCAAGAGCGTCCGCAGTCAGGCGGCGGCATCATGCAGTCAGCAGCTAGCCTTCATCGGGGCGTCCGCTCCGCTTGAGGTACATGCGAACCCAGTAATCGTACAGTGACGAGACTGTAAACTTTTCGGAGACCGTGCGTTTAGACGCCGACTCGTATTCGATGGCAATGTTCTGGTCTTCCTTGCTCAATGACAGCAAGCGACCCTGTTTCTGATCCACAAAATTTCCGACCGCCCGTAGAATCTGCGATGGAGAGTGGGCGTCCGGCGTGCCGCTGCCGGTTCCTCGCTTGATTTGCGCTGCCTCCTCCATAGCCTGGAGGTCGGCCGGGGTGTATCGTTTTACGACACTCTCCCAAGCGGGCTGTTCCGCCAACGCCGGTTCTTTCGATCCTCCTCGAAAAATCTGCCAAAAACCACCAAGGGGTGTGCTTTCCCTTTGTAGCTCAGTGCGTTTTCGACCCTCGACAAGAACGTCTTCGCCTTCAATCGTTACTGTGAATGTTTCGATTCTTTGCGACTCCAGGGCTTGCCCCACGGGTCGGAGCAATTGTGCGTATGTGATGTTCGTGGCCAAGGGGATTACTCGCGGAGTGAACTCGGGACGCTGACGTCTGACACCGGCTCAGTGATCGCTTCGTGCCGCAGAATCATTAAAGATTCTCTCGCCTCGCGGACACCCCAAACTTCAAGGGGACGATCCGGGCTTCTGCCGCGATACCAAATTAGGTCCTACCCCCCCCGCCGCTTGTACATTCGCACCCAGGCGTCATACATCATCGGCAGTGTCAGTTCCTCGCGGATCTTACGATCGGGGGGAGCCTCATATTCAAGCGTAAGTTTGTCCTCCTCTTTCACGATACTTAAAAGCCGCCCCCGGTTCTGATCCAC
>JBFJTQ010000482.1:0-3625 GCA_041625275.1 Binatia bacterium
CGACCAGAAGAACCTCCATTCTGCTGCCGCCGTCAACATAATTGAGAACCTGATAATCGAGATTTACGTTCTCCAGGCTCTCAGGGATCACGTTATTGGCCTCGAATTCGATATTGGCTTCGAGTTCGCTCTCTTCCTGCATGGGCATCTGAATTTTCTTCATGATGACGGCCCGGCCGGGAACCGCGGATATCGCTTGCATGGACCTAACGCCGTTTTCGCGAATAAGGTGCCGAATCGCTTCCACGACCGGCTTGGGGTCAACCACCATGTTGTTCTGAATCGCATCCGTTGGAAGCGGAAGAACACCCAGTTTGAGAACCCTATAGCCGCCTTTGTCGAGGGCAGTTTCCACCATCTTGACGGAACTCGAACCTATATCCAAGGCAACGAAGCCGTCTTTTTTCCCCAGGGAACCAATAAATCCGAGATTGAGTCTTTTCCAGAATTCCGCCATGACTATTGCCCGAATACTCTCTCCTTCTGGCTGACTTTTAAGCCCAACGCCAAAATAATCTTACGTTTGGTTGCCATTCTGCACGCTTTGCCTTTTTCGATACGGTCAAGCGTGAGCGGCGAGATCCCGGCCAGCCGGGCAAGTTCGGCTTTGCTCAGCATCTTGGCCTCCCGCATTCTTTTCACATTATTTTCTTGATCCATCCACCAACCTCTCGCCCATAAAACCGAAGAGTCCTGCAATTAAGCATTTTGTAGCTAATCAAAAACCATGTCAACAAAAATTAATCTTAATTATGCTAAATTACATCAGTTTCGATCCGAGTTGGTACCCCGCCGTCAATGTTTTTTCGGTTACCGAAAAACTCGCCTTCCCCCCTGTGGGTCTCAGGGCGAGTAGGCCGGCTGGCCCGCTCGTTCCTCATTTGCCGTTCACGCACGCTCGTCGGAACATGGCAAAGGGTTCTTTAGCCGTCTGCCCTATGCACTAACTGCGGGTTATCTTGCACCCCTTTTGCTACTCGATGAATGTTTCCCTGGGCGCTGTGCCGGTTCCATATGGTACGCTTCGGTTCACTTTCAGGCACATTACGACCTACGGGGACAGTCTCAGTTGATACTTGGCACCGCCTCTTCGGGCAAACTCAGCAGCGTCACCCGGAAGGGTTCCTGTTCGCATTCGAGATTTATTTGGGTGACAATCCGACTTCCGGCCAGGTGAAGGGCATAGCCGGAGCCGTCCACCACCACTACGGGCAAAGCGAGTCGGCACGGTTCGGGCAAGAGCCCCTTAACATTGCCCCCCGTGATATTGGCCACCTCTCCCAGGGCGTCACGAATATCGTCCTCGCTCGTTTGTGTTGTCTCGAACCGGAACATGATCGCGGCAATCCGGCGCGCCAGGGAAAAGGGGCAATCTAACCTGAAAGCACCGTGCCAAGCGCCAGTGATCTGCACGCACCCGGTCAGAAAGCGTGCGCCGGTTTGCTCTGGTAATGGTTCTTTGCGCCGTCCGATTTCGAGTCCAAGAATCGAGTTCCAAACAGTCTCTGTGATGCGATAAATTTCCTCTTCGCAAAATTGCATGGCGCTCCTCATGCCTAGCCCCGCAAGCGGTAACAAACCCCGCGACCAACCTGTATACGCTCAAATCCCTGATCGATATTGAGGGCTGTTTCAGCACCGCCGAGAAAAAGATATCCGTCAGGCTGCAAGATTTTTCTTACTCTGTTCATGACGGCGCGTTTGACGTCGATGTCGAAGTAAATCAATACATTGCGAAGAAAAATGATGTCCATCATCGGAAGAGCGGGCCAGGATTCGGCCAAATTTGCTTGTCGCACTTTAAGCATGCGGCGGAGCTCTTCCTTGACCTGCCACTCCAAGCCTCTTCTCTCGAAGTACTTGACCACGTAGGTTGCAGGTAAACCGCGGTTGATCTCCATCTGGCTGTATCGCCCCTCAATACAACGATCCAGCATTTTCGTGGAAATATCGGTGGCCAGAAGGTTGATTTCCCAGTTCGACAGAGAGGGGAACTGGTCACGCAAGAGCATGAGTATGCTATAGGGTTCCTGGCCGCTGGCTGCGGCTGCACACCATATGTTGAGCCGGTTCGTGTGGACGCGTTGATTCATTAATTCCGGTATGAGGGATGTTTTCAGTAATTCGAAAGGGTAAATGTCACGAAAAAAGTATGTTTCGCTAGTGGTCATCGCCTCAACTACATGCCAATGAAGTCCATTGCGTGGCTGCTGGCGCATGGCTGCGACGAGTTCCGCGAACGAGCTGAACCCTTCGGCTCGCAGCAGCCCGTCAAGCCTCGACTCGACCAGGTAACTCTTGTCATTTTCCAAGACGTTCCCGGAGATGCGGTAGACCAGGTCCCGGATGTAGTGAAAATCAGCTTCCGAGATACACACGATGCAATCCTTCTTGAGCCGGCATGCCTTCCTTGGCTTTCCCGGCCTGCACACGCCGCAAGATCTCTCCCGCAATTTGGCTTAATGGAACCACCGTGTTTGCCAACCCGGCCTTTGCCACAAGTCCAGGCATACCCCACACTACACTGCTCGCCTCGTCTTGAGCCAGGATCTGACCACCTGCCTCGGAGATTTCCTCGCATCCCCTCAATCCGTCTTGACCCATCCCCGTCAGTACGACGGCCAAGGCGTTGCTGCCGTAGGTTGCGGCAACTGAACGAAAAAGAACATCGACAGCGGGACGGCAGGAGTTTTCCGGGGGATCTTGGTTTAGCTTAAGTTGAAAGGCATTGCCTTGTCGCTCAACGAGCATGTGGTGATTACCGGGAGCGATCCAAGCTCTGCCGGGAGCAAGCGCGCCTCCATCCCTTCCCTCTCGCACATCGATAGCGGTGCGAGCCGCCAAACGTTCCGCAAGTATCTTCGTGAAGACCGGCGGCATATGCTGGGCGATTACAATGGGCACGGGAAAGTCGACCGGCATGGCTGGTAGAAGCTGAGCCAAGGCATTGGGACCGCCGGTTGAAACTCCAATGGCGACGACCTCCACCCGACGGGAGACTCGCGTCGTTGCCGCCGGAACCGGGTTCTTCCAGAGCTGTGGGGGCCGCGAATGCCCGCGGCTTGGCTCATGACCCTCCTGACGTCGGCAAAGGGCTTTGATCTTCGACAGGAGTTCATCACGGATGTGCGCCATTGCCGCGCTCGAGCTGTCAGCATTTGCAGCCTTGGTCACATAATCGCTGGCCCCTAGGCTCAAAGCTTCTAAAGTGATCGCGGCGCCTCGTTCGCTCAGCGTGCTCAATATGATGACGGGGAGCCGTGGATAATTCTTTCGCATGACTGCCAATGTCTGTAGCCCGTCCATCTCGGGCATGTCGATATCCAGTGTGACGACATCAGGATTGACCTGTGGGATCTTTTCCACGGCAATGCGACCGTTGGCAGCCACTCCTGCCACTTGCACGGCTGAGTCGCTGGAGAGCAACTCCGAGATGATACGGCGAATGACCGCCGAATCATCAACGACGAGGACGCGAATCTTCATGATGGTTTCCCCGATTCGGCCATTGATCGCGACCGCGGCCTTTGCTGCACACGCTAAGGCCAAGGTTTGTGAATGAAAATTCAATCATGTTCCAAACAACATGAAATACAATCACGCAAACACTCATTCTTTCATGACG
>JBFJTQ010000483.1:0-3618 GCA_041625275.1 Binatia bacterium
GAGAAGCAACTGAGGATCGGTGACGAGAGCGCGACAAAGAGAAACCCGCTGCTGCATGCCGCCCGAGAGCTGATGGGGTAACATCTCTTCGAAGCCCCCCAAACCCACCAGCCCCAACAGCGAATGGGCTCGATCCATGTGGCTGGCCACGTCCAGCTTGCCGAATTCCACCGGCAACAGGATGTTGCCCATGACGGTGCGCCATTTGAGCAGGATCGGCGACTGGAAAACCATGCCGACATTTTCGAGCGGACCGCTAACCGGCCCGCCGTTGACCGACACCGTCCCAGAGGTAACCGGCAAGAGGCCGGAAATGATCTTCAGCAGCGTGCTCTTGCCGCAGCCGCTGGGTCCGACGAGGGAAACGAAGTTTCCCTCTTGGACTTCAAACGAGATTCGTTCGAGCGCGTGGACTGTTTTCGCACCACTGAGAAAAGTCCTGGAAACCTGGTTAACGGAAATCAGTGGTCGCAAATGAATACCCGGTGATCGCTTTACGCGTTGGTTACTCTCTATATCGGCGGCTCCCGCAACCGACGAGTTTTGCAGCTAGTCGCGGCAAAGACGCACACCTTAGTCCAGTCACATCGAAGCCGGTTTACCTTTTGATAAACCGGTTCGTATAGACTTCCTTCGTTGATACTTTTCGTCCAATATCGAAGTACTCATTGGTGATCCGAACGGTCTTCTCCATGATCTCCGGTTTCATATAGCCAAGACCCACTTCCACCGACTCGGGGGGAATCATAACCTCGTAGAGCGCATTCTTCAGTTGCACCGTCGCCAGCGCGGTATTGAGTTCGGGTTTGAGTTTCAACAAGATACCCAATGACTCCTCTTGATGGTCACGGGCGTACCGTAACCCTTCCATCGTCCCCTCTACGTAGGCCCGCACCAGTTCAGGGCGCCGTTTAATATCCTCATCCTTAACGATCAACCCGCTGCCGTAGATATTCAGGCCCGTGTCCTTCATATAGACACGATGGAGCTTTATCCCTTGCTTGGTCGCCGCCATTTCCGCCACCTCATCATTGGACGCACGGAACATGACGATGAAGTCCGCCTTGCGAGCCACCAGAGCCGCCGGTTGCAGAGGTGGCGCCGTTTCCTGAATCTTTATCGCCTTGAAGTTGATGTTATTGATCCGACAAAAGGCCGGCATCAAAAACCATTGCGCCTGACCCGGACTGATTGCCCAAGACTTGCCCTCCAGGTCCTTTAGTGTCTTGATGTCCGTGTCATCACGCCAAAGGATCGTGGTCGGGACATAGCCCAACTGCGCCACCGTCTGCACCGGCGTCCCACGCGATCGCGCGACGATGGCGGTGGACATGTCTGCAAAGCCAAAGTCCGCTCCGCCTGCGGCGATGTTGCGAACCGTGTCCGCCGAGCCCGCGCCGGCCTGGATTGTGGCGGCTAAACCTCTTTTCGCGTAAAAGCCTTTCTCGAGCGCCACGAACCACGGTATGTGTTTGCCACCGACGATGAAATCGAGACGAATCGTCACGGCGGTCGGTTCAGCGGCTTCGCTACGATTTCCGTAAATCGGCGCGCCGATGATCATCCCCCCCACGACAAGAATGATCAGGGAACGGACAAAGTCAACTCGCTTTCGATTCTTCATGGGCACCTCCGCTTATGTAGACTAAAACGAACCCTCAAGTTGCCGCACTTCAGCGCTCCAGGGCGCCACCTTTTTTTGCACCACTTCGACCAATCCAAAAAGACCCAACGAGAGCAAGGCAAGAACTAGTAGAATCACGAGAGCAAAAGCCGTGTCCAAGCTGTAATTGGCCTGCAGAACCAAATACCCAAGTCCTTCATTGGCCGCGACAAATTCCGCCACGATGGCGCCGGTCACTGACAAGACAATGGCAACTTTAATGCCGGCAAACATGTAAGGGAGAGAGTTGGGAAGGCGAATTTTCTTGAAGACATCGTATTCCGAGCCGCGGTTGATCCGCGCCAAGTCCAACAGTTCAGGTTCGACTTCCTTCAGACCAACCACGGTATTCACGACGACGGGGAAAAAAGCCACGAGAAAAGCGATGGCGATTTTCGAAAATAATCCGTAACCCACCCAAATGACCATGAGCGGCGCAAAAGCGCTTTTGGGCATGGCATAGAGAATCACGATCAGCGGATAAATCGTATTCTGCAGATGGGGAGAGTAAACGACGGCAATGGCAAAGGTCACTCCGAGCACCAGCGAAAGAAGGAACCCGCCCACGGCCTCCGTGAACGTGATCACGGCGTGATGGCCGAGAACCGGCAGTCTTTCCAGAAACGCGGTCCAGAGATCTCGTGGGGGAGGCAAGAGAAAAGCCGGCACCTTGATCACTTCAACGAGAATTTCCCACAGGACAAGGAGTACAGCGAAAAAGATGACAGGCTCGAGGATGTTTTTCACTGAAGATTTCACGGTTCGACCCTCTTAAGCCGACGTTATAAGGAAAGTTGGGGACGTGTCAAGGAAAGCCGGGGGATTCAGCCCAGGAGAAGTTCCCTTAATCGCGTTTGAGCTGGCTTTGATCGAGGAGCATCTCCCGTTTTTGATTTACGAGCTGCCGTTCCTGTTCCAGGAAACGTTGCACGACTCGGCGGAGCTTGCCTTCAACAAAGTAGTGCATACTCGACGTCGGCTCGGGATCCAAACCGCGAAACTGCTTGAAGCTACCCCCCGCACCGGCTTCAAAACGCTCCAGACCCGAACGAATGCAATGTTCTATGGCAGAGTAGTAACAGACGTTGAAGTGAAGAAAAGGCCGTTCCTCGAACGCTCCCCAATAGCGGCCATACATGGCCGTATGATCTCGAACATTAAAGGTTCCGGCAATGACACGCCCCTCCTGCTCGGCCAGCATGAGACAAACATACTTGGCGAACCGCCGCTGGATCTCATCGAAAAACTCCCGGCTGAGGTACTGGCGGCCATAGTAGAGCTGGTCGACATGCCTCTTATAAAGTCTAAACATGGTTCGCATCTGCGCCGGCTGCAATTCGTCTCCTTCGACGGGACGGATGACAATCCCCTGCTGCGCGATTTCGCGTCTTTCTCGCTTGATTTTGTTGCGTCGGTCGCTGCGAAAACTGTTGAGGTAGTCATCGAAGGCTTGGCAGCCTTTGTTCTGCCAATGAAATTGCAGACCGGAACGATAGAGGAATCCGATTTTTTCGAGCACTTGCCGTTCGTCTTCCATACAGAAATTGACGTGAACTGACGAAATCTTGTTATCGGTTGCGACCTTGGCTAGGGCCTGGCCCATGACAGTGATTAACGCGGTTCGGTCCTCATCCCGGGCCGTCACGAAACGCTGGCCGCTCACAGGCGTGAATGGGACTCCTACAAGCATCTTGGGGTAGTATTGGATTCCCAGACGATAAGCCGCGTCTGCCCATTCGTAATCGAAAACGAACTCCCCCATGCTGTGGAGTTTTAGGTACATCGGGCACAGCGCCACCAGTTTCTTATTCTTCTCAACCACTAAATGGTGCGGCAACCAGCCTGTTTCCTCGTTCACGCAGCGGGTTTGCTCCAGGCTGTCCAACCAATCCCACTTAATGAACGGCGAGCCTCCCCCCACGAGTCGATCCCAATCGTCGCGGCAGACTTCGCCC
>JBFJTQ010000484.1:0-3617 GCA_041625275.1 Binatia bacterium
CGGCAAGGTCATGGAGTTTCGTACCAACGACAAGTGCGCGGCGGGCGCCGGAGGATTTATCGAGCGCGCGGCCAAGTATCTCGAAGTGCAGATGGATGAGGTGGGCCAACTCTCGCTTGACGCTGCTCAGCCCAAGACCATCAGCAGCGTCTGCGCCGTTTTGGCCGAATCTGAGATCATCAACCACGTCTCTTCTGGAGAGTCGGTGGAAAATATCCTCCGTGGCGTCCACAATTCCCTCGCCTCGCGGGCATTGGCCCTGATGAAGCGGGCTGGATTGGATGACGAGGTGACGTTTGTCGGCGGTGTTGCTCGGCAGAAGGGCATGGTGAAAGCGCTAGCAGACACGATCAAGAGAAAAGTCAACGTGAGCGACGAGCCCGACATGGTGGGCGCATTGGGGGCGGCGCTCTTGGCGCTAAAGCGATTGGAGAAACTGCGCGAAAGCGCAAAACAGGATGCCAGTAAAGAGGAGGCTAGAGTAGCGTGATGAAATTACAAGGAAAAGCAGCGTTGGTCGCGGGAGGGGGAGGCGGCATCGGGCGAGCCGTCGCACTTGCCTTGGCGGGTGCCGGTGCGAAGACGGCGGTCGCCGATATCGCCCAGGATAATGCGGAAAAAGTTCGGGGCGAAATACAGGCCCTGGGCGTCGAGGGAATGGCTTGCCCGGTGGATTTAACAAAAAAGGCTGACGTAGATCGCATGGTGAGCTCGGTGATCGGCCGGCTCGGTCAGATCGATATACTCGTGAATTGCCAGGGCTGGGACCGTCTGGAGCCCTTTGTTGAAAGCAACGAGGAGACTTGGGAGAAGCTGTTGGCCATCAACTTCAAGTCCGTTCTCTACACCAGCAAAGCCGTGCTGCCGCACATGATCTCTAAAGGCGGGGGGAAAGTGATTAACATCGCCTCCGACGCGGGTCGGGTGGGATCGAGCTGGGAGGCGGTTTATGCGGGGTCCAAGGGCGCTGTGATTGCTTTCTCCAAGACCATTGCCCGGGAGGTGGCCAGGTACAAAATCAACGTCAATGTCGTGGCCCCGGGACTGACCGAGACGCCGCTACTCGATGCGGTTAGAAGCCAATCGGAAACAACCGCGAAAATCATCGATGCCGTCACCAAAGCAACTCCATTTCGGCGCGTAGCCAAACCAGAGGAGGTTGCGGAAGCGGTTTTGTTTTTCGCTTCCCCTGGGGCGGAGTTCATTACTGGCCAGACGCTCAGCGTGAGCGGTGGTCTGACTATGGTGTAGTTCGATTCGAAAAGGGCGTTGTTGCGGAATGATAACGGTTTAACGTCTCGAACTCTAAATTGAGGTGTTTGCCCAAACCTTAGGCGGTAACACTAGGAACTATGAAGGATACAGAGCACATTTTGCCGTCGCTGAACCAGCGCAAGAATTTCGTCGTTGATGGCCAACTCGTAGAGATGCGGGATCGTGCAGACCTGGGGGCGCATAGAGCCCAGGCGCCAGCGACGACTTCAAAGAAAGCCCTTCTCTCACCGCCGGAATTCCTTACGATCGAGGAGTTGGCCCGGACGCCAATCGACGGCATCGATACCCCACGATTGCTAAGCGACATGGCAGATTTGGGTCCGCAGGCGCGGCTATTCGTTTACCGCCCTGAAGGGAAAGTTGTCCGTTACCAGATTTTTGAAGATCCGCGCATTTGCCCAGAGGTCAATCGCGGCGCGGTGATCGAGAACCTGCAAGAAAAACCGAAGGATGTCAGCGGCTGGCGCACGCATGATTTTTTCATCGACGTCAAAGGATGTCTTGGGGACGAATGCGGCAGGTGTGCCGTGGTGTGTCCGGAGAATGCGATACACCTGATGGGCAAGGGAAAAGGAAGCTTTCACGAAATCGACCCGCTAGCCTGCAAAGGCTGCTTTATCTGCTGGGTCGAATGCGTCCGCTCCGCAGCAGATTGCATTCTGGTTGACGGCAAAACGTTCGACCCGGGCATGCGGGCAAAGCATTTCGGCGAATAAACAAGAAGAGCTAAAGGGCTCCCGTCGGAATGCCCTTTATTTACGGTTTCTATTTGAACTCAAGGAGGTCATTGCGTGGCGATCGTACTGGCCGGTAACGGCGCGGCAGCATGGGGCTTCAGGCTATCCAGGGTCCAGTGTTATCCCTACTATCCAATTACTCCCTCCACGGCCTGTTCCCAACAGATTTCTCGCTGGGTTCATGACGGCGTAGTGGATGCGGTAACGATCAACGCCGAATCCGAACATAGCGCGGCCAGCCAGATCATCGCATCAGGCAAAAGCGTTCGAGCCGGTACGGCGACCTCTTCCAAGGGGCTCCTTTACATGATCGAAGTCCTTGAGAATGCTTCCGGGGGCGGAATTCCCTGTGGCCTTTTTTTGGGCAATCGGGCAACCGGAGCACCGATCAATATTTGGGCGGACAACACTGACGCCTATGCCATGCGCGACAGCGGGCTGATCCAGATCTTCGCCGCCGATGGCCAGGAAACCTTGGACAGCATTATCCAGGGCTACCGCATCGCTGAAGATTTGAGCGTCCGGCTGCCTTTTGCCGTTAACCTGCGGGGGTTTACGGGCACGCACGCTTATGAGGGCGTCGAACCCCCCGATCAAAAGGAGGTAGACCGCTATCTGCCGCCCTATATTCCTTTCTACCCTTTATTCGCTTCCGAAAAGCCGGTGACCTATGGCGCAATGTTGTCGGCCTATCCCTATCGTCGGCACAAAAGGAATCAAATGGAGACTCTCCGCAACGCCACGGAGGTTACTGCTAAGGCAGGAAAGGAATTCGGCCAGAGGTTCGGACGCTTCTATGGCCACTTTGAGTGGATCGGGGACGAGAAGGCGGATCTGGTCGTGGCCTTGCTGGGCGAGTCATCCTGCGCCGGTGAGGTCGTTACACGCCACCTGCAAGGGAAAAACGGAATACGGGGCGTTGCGCTCCTTAAGATCCGCCTCTTCTCTCCTTTCCCCGCCAAGGAAATCGCCCAGACTCTGCACCGGGCGGGGACAAAAGCGGTCGTTGTGCTCGACGAGGGGCTTCAGCATGGTGCTGTTCTCCCCCCCCTGGCGCAAAGGATGAGCACTGCGATTCACCTCCACCTGGGATCGGACGGCCCGAGGGTTGTAAGCGTCATTGGCGGCCTCGGGGGCAGTGAGGTGCGCCAAGAGCATTTTCAACTCATGTTCAACCTCGCCGACAACATTGCCGAGGGAAAACCGTATCGCCCGGAGCCGTATTGGCTCGACATTGAAGAGGACCCGATTTTTGTCGTTCAGGAGAATGAGGTCAATCCGAAGCTGTGGAAAAGATGGGGCAAGATCTGGAAGAAGCATCACCTCAAGGAGAAATTCTGTGCGCCAATTCCACCGGACACGCACGAGATCAGGATCTATAGCCGGGCGGGGCAAGGCGCAATTACTTCCGCGGTCGGATTTACCGGGGCAGGGATCGAACATAAATTCCAGCTTTTGACCGTGCCGGCCTTCGGCTCGGAGCGCCGCGGCGCCATTATTACCACCGACACTTTGCTCAACTTCCACAAAGAGCGGAAAATTCGCTCGTTTAATCGGGCGTGGGATGTGGTGATCTTATACGACGACACGATTCTTCATTCGCCG
>JBFJTQ010000485.1:0-3615 GCA_041625275.1 Binatia bacterium
GCCCAAAGGGGAGTTCGGCGGCGACGTGCTGCATCGCGTCATGGGGGCTCTCGGCCAGCAGTGCGGCACGATTCTATGGGAGTCGAAGCGAACCAAGAATTGGAGCGATGGTTGGCTTCCTAAACTGCGCGAAGACCAGCGTGCCGCCAAGGCCGAGATCGCCGTCATCGTCAGTCAAGCGCTGCCGAAAGATGTCGATACCTTCGGATTTCACGAAGGCGTCTGGGTCGCGGACCCCAAAGTCACCCTCCCCGTCGCCATGTCATTGCGCCAAACTCTCATCGAAGTCGCAACCGCGCGGCAGGCCGGCGAAGGCCAGCAGACTAAAATGGAGATGGTGTATCAGTATCTTACCGGTCCGCGCTTTCGTCAGAGAGTTCAGGCAATTGTCGAGGCTTTCTCATCGATGAAAGAAGATCTGGATCGGGAAAAGAAGGCCATCACCCGCCAGTGGGCCAAGCGCGAAGAGCAAATCGACCGGGTAATGCAGGCCACGGTGGGCATGTACGGGGATCTCCAGGGGATCGCCGGCCGTTCGCTTCAGGAAATCGAAGGGTTGGGTTTTCAGGGAATGTTGGATTTCAAGGAGGAGAACTGACGGTCACGGAATTTTACTAGCGCTCGTCGAGGAGCGATTGGCAGAACCCGGCAAACCGTCGACGCGCGACTCGAAATAAAGTAAAGTATTGAATAGACGCCAGACCCCCCAATTTCAAAAGTGATTTTAGATTTATAATTAGATAATTGGCATGTCGGAATCGGTCGAATTGTTGATGCTCGAATTTCTTACCTGGGTCTCGACCCGGCCCCGCACGTATTCCGACGCGATGGAGGCATGGCAGAGCCATTGCCCGAGGCAAACGATCTGGGAGGACGCGATGATCGACGGTTACGTAGAGCTCGATCGCCGGAGCGCGACCGCCGAAGCTGAAGTGATACTTACACCCCGCGGCAAGGAATTTCTAAACGGGCATAATGGCCGCCGATAGAATAATTCTGCTCACCCTAAACTTCTCCGACCAGTACTCGGCGGCTAATTCAATCCCAACACCCGGGCGGGAACTGCCTGAGCCATGGTTTTGACTTCTTGCGCAGACATACCGTGGAAAAGCAGCTGTCCGACGAAGGCTCGGAAAGCTTCGGCGGGTAATGGACCGAAGGCCTGTCCACCGTCAACGGTCATGGCGCAATGTTCCACACCGACACCGCGCGCCGCTTCGACGAGCGGCCTGACGTCCTGGCCTGCGCGATAGACCAGCTCGACCACGGCCCCCTGCTTTGCCATCCGCTTTCGGTCTTGCAAGGAAATCTCGTCCCGCACGTGACTGATGACGATCCGTTGAATTCCACGGCGATGGGCCTCGGCTACGAGAACCAAGTGCTCTTCCGGAGAAACATGGCCGGTCGCGAGGACCATATCGTTGGCTTTTGCGATTTCCAAAATCTCTTGCATCTCCGGCAGCAAATGACCGCCTTCGTCGACAATCGCAATACCCGGGCGGCCTCGAAGGCCCACAGGAACGCGAGAGGGCGAACCGCCCCGACGCCCGGAGGCGTGGTGCAGCGCGTTCCAGGTAGGGGCGAACAGTACCTTGCAGCCGATTTTTGCGCCGACTTCCACCGCAAAGGGGTTCAGCCCGCCGATGGAATAATTCAAGACCACAGTTCCGAATAGCGCCACCTCGGGAACCAGGGGCTGGAGTGTACGGGCCAACGCTCCGGTGGGCCAGTGGTGACTTTTAATCACTACGGCCCGCATGCCCGCATCTCGCGCCTGACGGGCCGTGCCCAATCCGTCCAATCGCCGGGCCACCCCGAGGTCTCCAGTGGGCGGCATGTCCGGGCCGAAGTGAACATGCATATCGATGGCTCCGCGCATGACTTCGTCGATTACCGAGCTGAAATTTTCTTGCGTGAGCATGACGTCTCCTTCCGTTGGCGCAATTGTTGCGCTGACTCGTCAGATACCTCGATTGAACTAATCCTGTTTTCTCCTTAGCAGATCCTGCCGGTTGTCAAAACAGCCGGTGCAAATTCCATCGGCATTGCGGGCTGCTTATGCCTAATTGACACTAATTTCCCCCCGGACGTATAGTTTCCCGAGTGATTCGCCGGGCGACTGCGGCGGAAAAAAATGCGTGGAGAAGTTTCATGAGTAATTGGCCGGAAATAGCTAAGCGTTTGGACGAAATGGCGAACCAGTGGTACGAGACCCCCGAAATTCGCCGAATTTTGTCCGTCAAGCTCACTTCCGCTCGTCTCGCTTTTCGTCAATTGCATATGACCTTCTTCGGCAACAATCGCCGCGACTGCTGGGCCGCGGTGTCGTCGAAGGCGCCGCTGGATGTGAAGCGCGCTATCTGGGAGCACGAAAAGGACGAGCTCATATTCGATCCTCGCATGGGCAAGGCTCATGTAACCGAGGAAGATTTAGGGACAAATCACGAGACCGACCTCATCCCCGGAGCCCGGGCGGCTTTTTACGCCTGGATTTATTGCGCGAAGGAAAAACCCTGGCTCGAAGGGCTTGCCTGCTCACACATTCTCGAGCGCCGCAACAACGACCGGATCGTTAAAGGCGGCACCCTCACTCAAAGATTGGTAAAGCGGCAGGAGCTGGAGCTGGGTATCAAAAAGCAAGATCAGGACATCGGCACCAAGGTCCATTTATTCGCGGACGTTGAACATTCCGACCTGCTCAATCAGGTGTTCCAGCGTTACGTCGTGGATGATATTACGGCCGGTCAGGTCCTTTGCGGCGCCGAAGAGTCTCTGGCCATCGAGCGCTCCTTCCATGGCGCGGTGGCCGCGGCAATGGCGGAACTGGATTGAATGTTGCGTTCGACGCCGGAATTTTGAGCATCGAGTCTAGGAAAAAACGGCACGGACAGTTTGATCGGCGCCACGGTGTTCGGTAATCGATTTCGCGGATTCAGGGAAAGGCCAAGGAATTGAATTATGCTGTATAATGACCTGCGCGGTTGGATGGAAAAAGTCGACGAGTTCGGCGAGCTCAAGAAGGTCGAGGGCGTCGATTGGCGCTACGAAATGGGGGCCGTCACGGAAGTTTTTGCACGCAATCCGCCCTACTCGGCGATTCTCTTCGATAAGATCAAGGATTATCCCATCGGCCATCGCGTGCTCGTCGGAGTGCATCATCAATCCCTCAAGCGCCAGTGCCTGACGACTCACCTGCCCCTCGACTACGACCGCCTTCAGTTTATTCAGGCATGGCGTATGCGATTAAACAATCCACAATACATCCCGCCGCGCGTGGTCGCGGGCGGACCGGTTATGGAAAACGTCTACGAAGGCAACGACATCGATCTCTTGTCGCTGCCCGTGCCGCACTGGCATGAAGAGGATGGCGGTAGATACATCGGCACGGCCCATGTCGTGATTACCCGCGATATCGACGAGCGCTGGGTGAACCTCGGCTGCTATCGGATCATGGTGCATGATCGCGACACCCTTGCGCTGTACATCTCGCCGGGAAAGCAAGGCCGGATCATCCGCCAGAAATACTTCGACCAGGGCCGTCCCTGCCCCGTGGCCATCAGTTTCGGCGATGACCCCCTGCTGCTGCTGACTGCCGCCAATAGCTTGCCCTGGGGA
>JBFJTQ010000486.1:0-3614 GCA_041625275.1 Binatia bacterium
CTGCGGTAACGCGATGTCCGGCGATCTCGCCACTACTGTGTATCCCTTCATACTTAGAGGGGTTAGCCTGCTGGGCGTGGATTCAGTTGAGGTGCCGATGAGTACGCGCGTGCGAACGTGGCAAAAACTTGCCCAGGATTGGAAAATAGACTTTTCGGGCGATCTGATCAGGGAGTGTTCGTTGGAAGAATTGAGCCCGAAGATCGATGAAATTCTGCAGGGCGCGATTCGCGGCAGAGTCATCGTCGACTTGAGCCGCTAAATCGCCACTCATGCCAGATCAATCAAGCGGATCGCAGGCAGGAGCCTTAAGCCACCTTCGGGTTATCGAGATCGGCGATATTTCGGCGTCCTACGCGACGCGACTTTTCGCCGACCTCGGTGCCGATGTCATCAAGGTCGAACCGCCGGGGGGAGACCCCGCCCGGATGCTGCCCCCATTCGCGGGTGATGTCGAACATCCCGAGCGCAGTCTTACCTTCATCAACGCCAACACGAACAAGCGCAGTATCGTTCTCGATCTGCAAGGCAAGCCTGCGGAACGAAAAATTTTCGCCTCCCTGCTTGCTTCGGCGCAGCTTCTTGTTGAAGCCACGCCCACAGGGGCGCTGGACGCGTTGGGGTTCGATGAGGAGCGGTTGACGCAGATTCAGCCCGGCCTGGTCACGGTCTCCTTGACGCCCTTCGGACGCACCGGACCCTATCGCCATTACAGGGGCAGCGATGCCATCGCCAATGCCTCGGGCGGGTTCCTTTTTGGACAGGGTGACGACACCAAGGGGCAATGCACGGCGCCAAGCCACCTGGCTTACCAGGTTGCCGCCTGCGTTGCGGCCACGTTAGGACTGGCCGGCGTTCGTCATGCCAGACTGACTGGCGCGGGCCAGCGAATCGATGTCTCGCTTCAAGAGGCGCTGACTTTCACCAACAGCAGTTCTATCGCCCGGTATATCCTGGAAAATCGCATGGAGAGGCGGCCTGGAATCAAAAACTACGGGGGGGCGGGCACGAACGTCTACCGATGCAAAGACGGCCGCTACGTTCACTTCACCGCCAACATGCCTCACATGTGGCGCGAGTTCACGCAGAACTGGATGACGGACTCTGCTCTCGCCGGTCCCGAGTGGGAGAATCCCAGGTACCGTGATGCCCGTGCCGAAGAGGTTGCGAAAGCCTTCGCCGAATTCATCGGCCAATTCGACGCTGAAGAGTTCGCCAACGACGCGCAGCGCCGCCATCTGGCTGCGGCGCCGCTGAACACGGTCGGACAGTTTGTGGATTCGGAACAGGTTCGGTCGCGGGAATGGCTGCAAGAGCTGGAGCATCCCGTTATCGGGCGGTACAAAGCTCCCGGTTTTCCCATGCGGCTTTCCTTGACGCCGATGCGTGTGCGCCGTCCCGCGCCATTGTTAGGCGAACATCAAGATGAAATTATTTCGGAACTGAAAACGCTAACGCTGAATTCACGGCCTCAGCCGTGCGACCGAAAGAAAGCGTGCAAACCGATGCTCGCGGGTCTGCGCATGGCCGATCTTACGCAACAGTTTGCCGGGCCGCTTGGCACGACGATCCTGGCCTACTACGGCATGGAAGTGGTCAAGATCGAGTCTAACGTCGTGCCCAGCAAAGAAAGGAATACCGCCTCGCACGCCGACATGAACCGCGCCAAGCTGGGGTGCACCATCAACCTGCGCCATCCCGAGGGAAAAGATCTCTTCAAGCAACTCGTCTCAGTATCGGACGTCGTGGTTGACAATTTCAGTTCGGGAGTGCTCGAGCGGCTCGGGTTTAGCTTTGACGCGTTGCAGCAGATCAATCCGCGCATCGTTCAGGCCGTCATGCCTGGCTGGGGGCTCACAGGACCACTGAGATCGTGGGTTGCCTGGGGGTGGCAGCTTTTGGCGTACACGGGAATCATGCGGCTGTGGGGTTATTCCGACTCGCCGATGGAGAGCCATTGCAAGATCGCCTGGCCAGATCGAGTGGGCGCGGTGACCATGACGCTCGGCGTCCTCGCTGCCCTAGAATATCAGCAAGCAACCGGGCGGGGACAATTCATCGAAGCGGCCATGCTGGAAGCGCAGGGCGCCATGATGGGGCCGGCGATTTTGGATTACACGGTGAACGGGCGTGACTGGGAGCCCCTGGGTTATGAGGAAGTTTTGGGCGAGCCCTATGCGCCATATGGAGTCTACCCGTGCTACGGTAAGGACAATTGGGTGATTATCGCCTGCGCAAGCGATGAAGAGTGGCAGAGCTTGGTTCGACTTATCGGTCCCTCCTCATGGGCAGCCGAGCTGCGCTATGCGACGAAGGACGGTCGCAAACGACATCGCCATGAGCTTGATCAGAAACTTTCAGAATGGACATCTAAGCTTACGCCACGGCAGGCTTTTCGTCTCCTGCAGGAGTCTGGTGTAGCCGCCGGTCTGCCGATGTCGGGCGAGGACCTTTATTACGACGTTCATTTACGGGAGCGCGGCCATATCGTCGAAACAGACGGCCAGCCCTGGGGCAAGATGGCGCACCACGGTTTGCCGGGAATTCCTTCGCTGTCGGCGGCCAACGCTGCCCGGGCGGCGCCATGGATAGGCGCAGACAATGATCAAGTCTTTGGTAAAATACTGGGATTAAGCTTCGAAAAAATCGAAGCTTTAAGAAAGGCCGAAGCCATCAAGTGAGGCGCCCCGCAGTATGGCTCTGGCCGGGGATGGGGCGCGAGGAACTAAGGCTTGCAGATGGTGGGGCCCCGCCGTCAACCCGCGGAGGACGGAGCGGCCTCTTTGTGGCCCGCGCTCTTGGGCGCCGGGCGGTAGACGCACCAGGGATCACTTTCGAGATAATCGCCCGTCAAGGCAAAGGCCCGTGAACGTGATCCGCCGCAGATTTTGTTGAACTCGCAAATGCCGCACACGCCTTTGAATTCCGAGGGGCGGCGCAACTGTTTGAAAAGCTCGGAATCCTGATACATCGATTTCAGTGTGTGTTGCCGCAGATTCCCGGCACTCGCGGGCAGGAAGCCGCTCGGATACACGTCTCCGGTATGGGAGACGAAGGCAAATCCCTGGCCGGAATTGACCCCCTGGCTTGCCAAACCGATGCTATGTCCCGGACCTTCCGTGCGCATGAGCTGGCTGGGCAGATCGTGTACCGGTCCATGCGGCCGGCGCGGCTCTGATTTCTCTTCCATCTCGCGCTGCGCCACATAGCGACGGTAGTGCGGCGCTTCGGTGATTTTGACCAAGAAACGCGAAGTTTTTTGTACGCGGTAGAGCACGGCGAAGATTTCTTCGCATTGCGGCGCCGTCAAGCCACCAAGATCAACGCCACGCCCCATCGGCACGAGAAAGAAAACCTCCCAGAAAACGATGCCCAGGCGCTGGACGAGATCTACCATCTCTTCGAGATAGGGGGCCGACTGGCCGCACAGCGTGGTATTGATTTGCACGGGCAGCTTATACTTGTGCGCCCACTCGATGGCTTGCATGCTCTTGGCGAAGGCGCCGGGAACACCGCGAAAGGTGTCGTGCAGTTCGGCGCGCGGAAAATCCACGCTCTGGGCCATTTGGCTCAAACCTGACTCTTTGAGCTTGCGCACCACGTCCTCGTTCAGC
>JBFJTQ010000487.1:0-3605 GCA_041625275.1 Binatia bacterium
CGGCTCTTCCAGCTGGCCTAAGCACGGAGCGTTGGTGATAACCGGGCGGAGTATATTTGAGCAGTAAATCAGGTGTCAATAGGGGTTTCGTTCGCGATAATGGATCGATCAACCATCGAAACATTCAGCCAGACAGCGGCTAGAGTTCCTCAGGATGAAGAAGCGCAGAGCGAGTCGTGACGCAGTTGACGTGTAATCCTGCCGCATCCTAGATCTAGCTTTGGAGGGGTGTGAGGTTAATGCAAATAGGGATAGAGAAGATGGTTTTAAGGCTCAGCGTAAATAGCTTCTACGATCCCGATGATTCACGTTTGTAACTTGACACGGACATACGCCGAGAATATGATTTTTTCCCTACCTAGGCGCGGGAATAGCGAGCGTGAATCTTACAGTGAGGAGGAAAACATGGCAAACCTCAGCGGCAAATTCGCCATCGTTGGAATTGGTGAAACAACGGTCGGGAAACGGCCCGAGGCCACCACGAACTCTCTTCACCTGGAGGCGATCAGGAATTGTCTCGAGGATGCCGGAATCAAAGCCTCTCAGGTTGACGGCTTTTTAACCAACCAGCCCCTTAACGACGCTCATCGGAGCTACGCCGTTCGCCTCGCGCATATGGCGGGCATCGATCCCAGTTACGCGACAGACCTGGCACTTGGCGGCGCAACACCGATCGCGATGGTCCAAAATGCTGTCATGGCCATCGAGGCAGGCATGGCGAACACAGTGATGTGCGTCCACGCTCGAAAACGCGCCACTCCCGACCCGTCGCCCGGCTATGCGATCCGGACCGGAGATGAGCACTGGGAGCAACCCTGGGGGCACTTCGCGGCAGTGGCAACTCACGCCTTTGCAGCCCAGCGTCACATGTATGAATACGGTACCCGGAGCGAGGACCTGGCAGAGATCGCCGTATCCACGCGCAAGCATGCCTGCCTCAATAAGAACGCCACGATGCGAAAGCCGATCAGCGTCTCGGATCACCAGCAGTCGCGCAAGATCGTCGATCCACTCCGGTTACTGGATTGTTCCTTGGAGTCCGACGGCGGAGGCGCCGTTCTGGTGACTAGCGCTGAACGGGCCCGCGATTTTCCCAAGCCACCGGTCGCAATCTTGGGTATGGGGCAGCACCATCCTCATTTCAGCCTCATGGACGCGCCTAGTTTAACCACCCTCGGTGGTAAGAAATCTTCGGAAATGGCCTATAGAATGGCCGGGCTGTCACCTAAGGATATGGACTTTGCTGAAATCTACGACTGCTTCACGATTACGACGCTGATCACGCTCGAAGATTATGGCTTTTGCGCGAAGGGAGAAGGCAAGGACTTTGTCAAAGGCGGCCGGATCGAGGTCGGGGGGGAGTTGCCGGTAAATACCCACGGCGGTTTATTATCGCAAGCCCATCTTGAAGGGATGCTTCACGTCACCGAGGCGGTCAAGCAGCTTCGGGGTGGCGAGGTTGAAGCCGAGCGTCAGGTTCCGAATGCCCGCGTGGGCATCGTGAGTGGCCATGGCGGGAACCTTTGCATGCACTCGACGCTTATTGTGGGGGTCATATGAGTGAGACACACGACAAGAGAGGCCGGCCTGCTGCGAAGGATCGGCCCTTTCTGGAGGAGCCTGAGGCCAAGCCATTCTGGGCTAACCTGAAAGAGCATAAGTTGACCTGCCAGCGCTGCTCCGCATGTAAGAAATTATTTGGCTTCCCGCCGCAGCTTGTTTGTCCTCATTGCCTTGCGTCGGAGCACGAATGGGCGTCTCTTAGCGGGAAGGGCAAAGTCTATTCGTTCGTGACTTACCAGCGCGCATGGCATCCGGCATATCAGGAAAAAGTCCCTTACAACGTTTCTTTGATCGAATTGGAAGAGGGAGTGCGGCTGATGAGCAACGTGGTTGACTGCCCTCCCGAGGCGGTCGAGATAGGTATGCCGGTAGAGGTGATTTACGAGGATTTCGAGGAGTATACGCTGCCGAAGTTTCGCTCAGCGAGATAAGCCCGCAGGGGTTAAGCAGTTTGAGGCGCGGGTTTTTTGGAACGAAGACAAGAATCGGTTCTCCCCACAGCCGGTTAACTCTAAAGCCTGTTTACTCCAAACGCAGAGAACGCGTTTCGATTGTCTCATGTGTCGTTATCAGAGACATCGCTCTGACTTCGAACGCTAACGCTGAGCCACGCTACGCGATCTGTCAGCGGTTAACCCTTGTGCGCTCCGTTTCTTCATCCTTGCCTTTTACGGCAGGACGACGCGAAGTTTACCGTTTCACTGGTAACTCACTCAAGCGGCCTGAGGATAATTCTTATTTTCAAACACTGGCCCACGTGCTAAGGAAAAATTCTGTTCAAAAGTTTGCGCATTTAATGGACGGACCTTTCGCAATCCACAACGGATCGAAACAGTTCAAGCCGTTAGTCACCGTCCCCTTCCCCACGGCTGTGGGGAGCTTGAGACGCTGCAAAAAAAGCTGGACTAGGGATAAGGCCTGAAAAGCGGTGCAATAACCAACAAGCTGACTAATAAAAAAAGGAGGAGGCTTTCATGGACGAAGTATTGTCTACGGTGGTTCTGGAAAGGATCGGTGACAGCGGCGTCGCTCGGATAAACTTCAACCGACCTGAGAAGCGCAATGCTCTGAATAAGCAGTTGGTTCAGGATATTCTGAGCGCCCTGGAGGAGATCCGGGCGGATCAAAAGATTAATGTCGTCATCACAAAAGGCAACGGACCGAGCTACTGTTCCGGCCTGGATCTCTATTACCTGCGCGCGCTCAGCGACGGCCCGCCTGGAGACTGGGACAGGCCGACTCCGCCTTCGATGATGTTCGAAGCCATCAGGAACTTTCCGAAGATAACCATTGCTCAGGTATACGGCTATTGTCTAGGCGGGGGACTGGCCCTTATGAATTCGCACGACCTTGTCATTGCGGCGGCCAATGCCCAGATCGGGATGCCGGAGATCCTTCGGGGCAGCTTCGGCCAAATGGCAACGAGCACGCTTTATCATGCCGGTGTTCCGATCAAGAAGGCGGCCCTTATCCAGATCAGCGGCCGCAACATATCCGGAAGTGAGGCGGACCGGCTTGGTTTGGTCTCGATGGCGGTCGAAGAGGCGGAGTTGGAGAACGCCACGCTTGAGCTGGCTCGCGAGATCGCCACGCGCCATCCGGCGGCTCTGGCGAGTGGAAAGATCGCCGCGCAGATGGGCAGGGACCTTTCCCTGTCCGACGCAATGAAGCTCGACCAGCTCGTAGGGGCCAGACAGCGGCTATCGGTGGATCCGCTCGCTCACGTGGAGGGGTACCTGCACTCACAAAAGGGCGGTACCAAAGGACACTATCGTCGGCCGGACACTGAGTGATTAAACCCGAATTCCGCAGTTGCAGATATGCTATGGTCCGGGCTTGGGGAAAGCCTGGAGTGGCGAAGGCATCCACGCGCGCAGTTTCAAAGTCTTCGCAACGAAAGGTTTCCCTCAGGCTCCTCGAGTAACCCTTCTACTGCGGAATTCGGGGTCATGACAGACCGGTTAACTGAGTGCCCTGGCGACCTTTCCGCCGGCGACGCGTATGACACGCATGCAGTTCTGCCTCACCCACCTCTGCCTCTA
>JBFJTQ010000488.1:0-3598 GCA_041625275.1 Binatia bacterium
AACCGATTTTTTCAATGGTCATGCTCGGTTGCTCGCCAAAACCTTTTCCCAACATGCTTATGATTGCGGCGCCGGTGGGCGTCACGGTTTCTCCCTCGATCTCAATCCCTTTCACGGGAAGGCCCCTAAGCAATTCCAGCGTTGCCGGGCCGGGGGCCGGCAGAAGTCCATGTTGAGAGCGAATGGTACCGGCTCCCAAAGGGATACGGGAAAAGTAAAAGGCACCGATTTCCAGCTCCCGGATACCGATGGCGGCGGCCATGATGTCCACGATGGAATCGGTAGCGCCGACTTCGTGGAAGTGAACCTTATCAGCGACCATGTCGTGAACCTTGCCTTCGGCCGCTGCAAGGCGGGAAAAGACGTTTAGGCCTGTTTCCTTGACCTCGGGACGAAGTTTGCTTCGATTGATCAGGCTTCGAATCTGCCGCCAGGTGCGGCTCGGTTCTCTTGGCGGGCCGATGACGCTAAAACAAGTAGCGCGAATGCCGTTGACGTTTTTCCTTGTGGCCCCGATTTTGAATTTAAGAGATGGGATTTTAGCCAGCTCCGACCTGAGTCTGTTCAGCGGCAGACCGAGGTCTAGGAGGGCTGCGACGAACATGTCGCCGCTTACGCCGCCGATCAGCTCGCCATAGGCAACGCGCATCAACCCTGCCTAGTCCCGAAACCTGCGCGCGATTCGGACCTGCCGCATGGGCGCAGCGGGCGCGAGGCGTGGTGAGATTTGAATCACCACGCTGAGTGCACCTCTTTGCCGCTGGTCTCGACCACGATCTTCTCCGACTTGAAGGGTTTCCCGGCAAGACGATCCGCAAGCCAATTGATCAGCAGGACGCGGGCACGGGGATTCTTGATCGAATGTTTTTCGCCCTCGTAGACAACCAGCAGCTTGGGTGCGCGAATTTCTTCCATCAATTCATAGACGAATTTCATGTCGCAATGTTCGTCGTCCTCACCGGCGACGATCATATAAGGGCAGGTAATCTTGGACGCAATGTCGCTCAGCGTCAACGTCTTGGCAAATTCATCGAACGCCGCCTCGTCGTCGTAGCCGGACATGTACATATAATTGAGCTTGAAGGTCGGCGACGACATATTGAAGATGGCGTACTGGCCCGGCTCCACGCAGACGCCGCTCACGGCGCAGGCCTTGAAGCGCGGCTCCGCCGCAACCACGCGGGGTGCCCAGTATGAACCCATGCTCGATCCCAGCACGCCGAGGCGATCGGCGTCAATTTCGGACCGTTTCACCAGATAATCGCAGGCTAGTCTGCCGACGTCCTCGCAGTTCGATGCCGTGCACTTGATGCCGCGTTCCCGGGTTTCCCCCTGTCCGGGACCGTCAACGGCAAAAACCGCAATTCCCCGCTCGAGCAGGGGGTCGTTGTTCATCGGGTTGTCCTCTTTAACACCGTCCATACCCGGGATGTACATTACGCAAGGAACCTTGTCGCCAGTTTTCCTCCCCGGGGGCAGATGCAGCAGGGCTTGAACCAGATTGCCTTGGTACGGCAATTCAACGCGTTCAATGTGTCGCCCGGCGTATTGGATGAACTTGTCATAGCAGGCGCGTTTCCTTTCCTGCCAGGCAATGCGCTTGGGATTGCCGTCTTCGTAGATCGCCCACATGGCGTTTGTGTAGAAGCAAGCGGCGATATAGTAGTGCTCGCGCGCCTCGACGGTATGGCCCGCCTTTTCGGTCTCCTTGGCCAATTCTTCACGGCGCGCCGCAACGCGCGCAAACTCGCGGGGGATGTCGACGAACTTCTGAATTCTCCGCGTTATTTCTTGCAGGTCGCTTTGCACAGCGGGACCGCAGTTGCGGAGAATTTTTGCCGTGCGCCCTTGATCCCAGTCAATGCCGCGGGTTTGGATGATCTGATCCAGGATCCAGCGCTGCTCGCGCCAGCGTCTCATTTTTCTCTCGGTCTCGATTCGCATGTTTCCTCCCTTGATCGACTAAAAGCGCGAAGCCAGAGTTGAGGATCGAGGATGCAGCATAGAGGATCGCAACCATCGACCGGCCATCTTGCATTTTCGGTCCTCCATCCTCGCCTCTCTTAATTGATCCATCTCATTTCGCTCTGATGAACCGATCGTCGATGAACTTTCTCAGGTCCGCTTGTTTGAGGGCCGGCGTCGAGTCAACGAGGCTTTCGCGCACCGCCTGCAAGCCCTTGAGCGAGGGGTAGGGCGGGCTGGAGATGGCGCGATCGTATTCCTTGTAGCCGGCCTGGAGGACTCGGTCGTCGGCACGCAAGTATTTGCGCAAAGTCTTGAGCGCGGCACGACTGTCTCCTGTGTAAATTTTCGCGCCCTCTGTCAGCGCCGCCATAAATTGCCGGGCGATTTCGGGTTGATTGTGCACGAAAGAACGTTTGGCCGCTATGCCGGAGAATGTAAACTCCCGTCCGAGATCAGGAATATGCAGCAGGGGACGAAATCCAAGGTCGCGGGCCGCCGTGGACGTCGGCGGGGACAGGATGCCGCCGTGGACGGCCCCGGCCCGCATCGCCGCGAGAATGTCCGGTATACCGCCGATGGAAATCATGGTCACATCCTTTGGCGCCAAGCCAAAGTGCTCCAATGCGGCGCGCAGGGCGAGCTCGCTTGCCGAGCCCAGACGGGTAATGCCAATTTTTTTCCCCTTGAGATCGGAACCCTGGGTGATGCCGGCGTCGGACAGGAGGGTAAAAACCATCTGGTGGGTGGTCGTGCCGATCCAGACAAAATCCGCCCCCTGGACCCAGGCGGTCATCATGGGAGCAGGAGAGAGATGACCGAATTGGATTTCGCCGGCAAGCAGCGCCTGCACGGCGGTACTGCCGCCGCGGATATAAACCAGGCTAGATTCAAGGCCGTGTTTCCTGAAGATGCCCTCCTCGTGGGTCAACCAGAGTGTGCCTATGCCGGCCGACAATGCGCTGTAGGCGACACGAACGGGTGGCAGCCGGGGTTGCGCTCGCGCAAGAGCCGCGAGAGCGAGCAGAGACAAAACGATGGCAGAGACCGTGAGTTTGATACGAATTTTCGATGTCATTGCACCTCGACCCCGTTTGATTTCACTTCCACCGGGGTTCGGCGGAATCAAAAACTTCAACCTGCACGACTCTAGTCAAAAACTCTGGTCTTGGCAAATTAGAGCGAATTCCGCAGCAGAGAGTTTCTTGAAGGCTCTGGGGCGTCCCCTTGTTGCCGAATACGAAGAGCCATTGCCTCTAAGCGGACAGCCATAGCCGACAGCGAGAGAGGCAATCTCAAACCAGCGGCGCTGAC
Organism: Binatia bacterium; assembly: GCA_041625275.1. Lineage (GTDB taxonomy): Bacteria > Desulfobacterota > Binatia > UBA9968 > UBA9968 > JBFJNS01. Next base: position 3,280 of record JBFJTQ010000488.1, read on the forward strand.
ATGCCAAGTCGCAACATCAACTTGGGAATTACGCGACTGGGCGCCTTCGCGATTTTAAGCTCCCCACGCTCAGGACATGTCGTATCCGCAACCATGAAACCCCTAATAAAGAAATGACGATACAACAAAAAATAGTTAGTTGATTCTCAATAATTTTTATGTCTATAGTGAAGTTGTCCCGCATTCTCGTGTAATTACGGAAACTTGCAATGTTATTCGATTTCGCGAATGTGTTGGTGTTCACGGCACTGGCTCTGGGTTTTGTCGGCGTGACCCTGTTGGTAGGGCGTCTTGTGCGGCCCTCCAACCCGCAAGCTCG
>JBFJTQ010000489.1:0-3595 GCA_041625275.1 Binatia bacterium
AACGTGGGTTGTTACCGCGGCATGGTGCAGGATCGAAAGAGCGTGAGCCTGCTCATGGTGCCGGGCAAGCATGGCTACATGCATCGCGAAAAGTACTTCAAGCGCGGCGAGCGCATGCCCCTGGCGCTCGTTGTCGGCGGCGATCCGTTGTTTTTCTTCATGGCCGGAACGGAGCACCCGTACGGCGTGTGCGAATATGACATCGTCGGCGGCATGCGCAGAAAACCGGTGGAACTCGTGCGCGGGAAAATCACCGGTTTGCCATTTCCGGCAAACGCCGAAATTGTTTTTGAAGGTTTCCTCGACAACCATAATCGCAAGACCGAAGGCCCCTTTGGCGAATGGACCGGCTATTACGCTTCGACGGAAAGCGCCCAGCCGGTGCTCGACATCCAGGCCGTTTACCACCGCAACGATCCAATCATCCTCGGGGTGCCGCCCATCGGGGGCGGCTCCGATGAAATGGCCCGTTACCGGGCGATCATGCGTTCAGCCATGCTCAAACATGAGTTGAACAACGCGGGCGTGCCCGATGTGCCCCAGGTCTGGTGTCACGAGATCGGCGCGTCGCGCATGCTGATCGGTCTCGCGGTGAAGCAGCGCTACCCCGGACATGCCAAACAGGTGGGCGTGCTGGCGGCTAGTTGCGGCTCCAGTGTTTACGGCTGCAAGATGGTGATCGTCGTTGACGATGACATCGACGTATCCAATCTCGAGCAGTTGATATGGGCGATGGTGTCCCGCTATGATCCCGCGACTTCCGTCGACATTTTGCGGCGCATGCGCAGCACTCCGGCCGATCCGCGGCTGACGCCCGAACAGCGCAAGGTCCGGGACTTTACGAACTCGCGCATGGTTATCGACGCGACTCGCCCTTACGAATGGATGGACAAATTCCCGCGCGTCAACGCGCCGAGCGCCGAGGTGACGCGCAAAGCGCGCGAGAAATTCGGTTACCTTCTGCGCGGGTAAAAATCAAACATGCGCGCTTTCTCCTTCGACGACCGTGAGGGAGATGGCGCGCGCCGACGCCCTCTGAGCCCGCGTCGGGCTGGTTTTAAAGAGCGAGAATCCCAATGCACGCCCGTTACCTTGGCAAGCAACGCCTCGAGGTGTCGGCCATCGGCTATGGCTGTCCACCCTTTGTCGGTAACCTTGATGCCGCGGATGAAAAACAGGCCATCGCCGTGCTTCACCGCGCCATCGATCTCGGCGTGAAATTCATCGACACAGCCGACCACAACAACGGCAACAATGAAGAGCTCCTGGCGAAAGCGCTGAGAGGCAAGCGGGGGTTGGTGGTCCTGGCGACCAAGTTTGGCAATCTTAGAGGACAACCATGGGCCGAGGGGCGCCGGGTTGATGGCAGACCCGATTATGTGCCGCTAGCTTGCGAAGCGTCTTTGAGGCGTTTGCAGACAGACTACCTCGATCTTTTTTATCTGCACCGTGTCGACCCGCAAGTAGCCATCGAAGATACGGTGGGTGCCATGGCACGGCTCGTAGAGCAGGGAAAAGTGCGCGCCCTCGGTTTGAGTGAGGCTGGGCCTCAAAGCATCCGGCGCGCGAACGGGGCTCATCCGATTACGGCGGTGCAAAGCGAATACTCTCTGTGGACCCGGGACTACGAGGCGGATACCCTCCCGCTCGTTCGTGAACTGGGCATCGGGTTCGTTTCCTACTATGCGCTGGGGCGAGGTTTTTTCGCTGGCACGGCAACAACCCTCGATCCAAAAGAGGCAGGTCGTAAGGGACCCCGCTTCGCGGCAGGAAATCTGCGACATAATTTGCGCTTGCTGGAGCGGTTGCGCGGAATCGCCGAGCGGAAACATTGCACGGTGGCGCAACTTTCACTGGCGTGGATCCTTCATCAAGGAGAGTATTTCGTTCCGATTCCCGGGACGCACCAGATCCGTCACCTGGAAGAGAACGCCGGCGCCGCCGATATTGTTTTGTCTCGGCAGGAGCTTGCGGAGATCGACGCGATATTTCCCCAAAGGGGAGCGGTTGCCGGTGAGCGTCACGATCGCGATCGATCGAAAGAGTTGAATATCTAACCGCGAAGACCGCAGTCAAAAGCTCTTGCGGGGAGTCAGGCGCGCGCTCTCCTTGGCACGGGCAATAGGCCTCAAAGCCGGTAAGAGTTCCATCCGTTCCAGTTGTTCCAGTCGTCTTCGTGGCCGCAGGGCGGTTTTTCGTGGCTTGCTGTGTAACTGTGATTTCAAGACGCTTCGAAGCCTGTCACTCTCGCATGCGTTTAGCGGGAATCCGTCCCGCCAGGGGGTCGGGAGTCTTGGACCGAGGACTCCCGACCCCATACTCGACTGGACCGTCGATCAAAACATCCGAGGTGACAGCTTACGAGAAACGATCTCAAATTTCTCTGATGCGCCGCAGCGTGCCGAGGCGTGGTTTATGCGTTCGAAACGCTTTGAACGGCTTGAACAGTTTGAACCATTTGAACGTGATCTATGGGTCCCGTCCAACGCCTCGCCGCGCAGGGATAGTCACCCAATTGTGCGTTTCGATTTCAGGGCTGGCGGTTGACGCGCGGCATGAGGACCCGGCGCATCGAAGATCCGTTCCATTCCAAGATCAGCAATAGAGCGCCGATCACAAAACCCATGGCGTTTGTCATGAGCCAATAGAAACCGGATGGCGGGGGGATGAGAAGAAGGCCGGCAAGTGTGGCAAGAGCTCGCGTGTACCAACCGAGTGGGCGGAAAAGAAAGCCGGCGAGCCCGAAGCTCATTAACAGCACTCCCATGATGGCCGACGCCAGGGCGGCCACGATATCAATGGCGGACCCTTTCAAAAGCAAAGCCGGATGGAATGCGAAGATGAACGGGACGACATACGCGACGATTCCAAGGCGCATACCGGCCCATCCCGTCTGCCAAAAATCGGAGCGGGCTAAAGAGGCTGCGGCAAAGGTGGCGAGGCAGACTGGAGGCGTGATCATCGATAGCATGCCGAAGTAGAATAGAAAAAGATGCGCTCCAAGAGGGTCGACGCCCAACTGGACGAGCGTGGGGCCCACCAGCACCGCCAGCATGATGTAAACCACGGCTGTGGGCATGCCCATTCCGAGGATGACGCACACGACAGCGGTAAATACGAGCAGCAGGACAGCATTCCCGCCCGCCAACGTCGTCAAGATCAACGACATTTTGAAAGCGAGACCGCTCAATTGAAGCGCCCCGATGACAAATCCGGCCACACCGGAAATGACGATGATGTCGAGCAGGGTGCGCGCGGTGCTTTCCAAGGCGTTCAACACGCTGGCCCATGAGGGCCGGGTTTCTTTCTGGATGAATCCGACAAAAAACGTAACGAGGACGGCCGCCATGCCGGATTTTCCTGCTGCCCACACGGCAATCATGAGGGTGTACACCAGAACCACGAGCGGTACGATAAATACCCAACCGCGATACATTACTTGCCGCAATCGCGGCAGGTCCGAGCGCGGCAGCCCGGTTAGCCCATGCTTGACGGCTTCGAGATCCACCTGGGCGAAGAGCGCAAGGTAGTATAAGCAAGCCGGGATGACCGCTCCGAGAGCGACTTCGCCGTAGGGAATATTGAGAAACTCAGC
>JBFJTQ010000490.1:0-3582 GCA_041625275.1 Binatia bacterium
GCTTACGATCTTGGCTTCCACGCGTCCTTTCGCCGCATTGACCAGGCGCCGGTAGCTGGTAACGATGGAGGGTAAGAAAGAGAGACGATCGCGCTCCAAGAGGAGCAAAAGGAAATGTTCCGCCAGGGGGGTAAGTTGGATGCTGCCCGCGACTTCGACCAAGATTTTCTTTCGGCTTTCGAGGCCAAAAGCCGGGTTATTCAAGACTGCCGGCAGTTCTGAACCGCTGTACGCTGCAAGAAAGGCTTCGATCTCCTGACCGAGGCTTTCCTCCCGCGCCGTCTCCCGGGCCAGCTCGAAAAGTGCCTTTGAGTATCTGCGACTTAAGCTGCCTTCGATCATCTAGCCTGTCCGATGCTCTGGATGAAATCCTCGACCAGTCGCGTCTGGTCCGCCGCGGAGATATGGCGCCGCACCAAATCGCTGGCCGCGCCTCTGGCGGTTTCTGCCATTTCCCGCCGCAGTTGCTGCCTTGCCACTTTGATTTCTTGATCCGCGAGAAAGCGCGCGTCCCTTTTTACTTTGTCGGCCGTCGCTTCGGCCTCGCTCAGCAATCGAGCCTTCTCACGTTCCGCCTCGGCGCGCAGCGATTCCTCAATCGACTTGGTCTCCTCATTCAAGCGCACCAATCGGGACCTATACTCCTGCACCATGGCCTCGGCTCGCCGCTTATCGTCAGCCGCCGATTGAATCGCGGCCACAACCTCTTCGCGACGCGAAAGAAGAAAGCTCCGGAGTAAAGGCAAAGCATACTGTTGGATGAGGTACGCAAAGATGAGAAAGTTGATGAGCGGGAACCAGATTTGATTGATAGAAGGGGCGTGGTGTTCCGCCCCTGCTGCTGACGCCCACGCCTCGGCCAGGCTGAACAGTTCAAATAGACTCATCCAATCCTCCTGCCGAGGATTTTCCCAACCATCTCCTGCGCAATGACACGGGCTTCGGAAGCTGCAATCTCGCGCTCTCTGGTTAGCTCATTACGAATATCAAGCCGCACCTGTTCGAGAGCGCTCAGGGCTTCCTCCCGAGCCCGGTTCAGAAGGGATTCCCGCTGCCTTCGCGCGTCCAGAAGAATCGCCTCTTTCGCCGCCGTACCGGCAACTTGAGCCTTGGCGATGCCATCTTCATACTGGGCTCGCAGGCGCTCTCCTTCATGCTGCAATACGGCCGACTCATCCTCTGCCCCTTCGGTTTTTCTCTCGCGTTCTTCCAGCAAAGCCAAGTAAGGCCGGAACAGCACTTTGGTCAGTATGATCCAAAGGAGCAAGAAAAGGACGATTTGCAGGATGATGGTGTGGTCTAACGAGATCATGGACGAACCTGCGAAAACCCTAGTATTTTACTGGTGCTTAACTCGGCTTGGATAACGAACCTCGCGGGGCTCATGCCGAGTCAGCTAAACTTCTCAATCGGTTTATATCTAAACGTAGGGTCTGGATTGGGATAAACGGCGAACTGAAGTCTATTTTTCGGAATCGACTTGCAGTTTCGGCGCTTGAGCCGCCGAAACCTTTTCCGCGCTGGCGCCTTTGGCACCCGCGACTCCAACCTTTTCCTTGGCCGCTCCCATGGAGCAGTCACCGTCAAACACCACACCCTCGGTAATGACTAACCGAGGAGTTGCAATATTACCAAAAAGCCGAGCCGGCGCCGCCAACTCGATCTTTTCTTTGGCCGTGACGTTGCCCTCAACCTTGCCCCGGACCACAATGACCTGGCCGGAGACCTTGGCGCGAACTTCGGCGCCTTCTCCGATAGTCAGTGTTCCGTGACATTGGATTTCTCCTTCTACGTGACCGTCGATCCTGGCTGCTCCTTCAAAGACAACCTGACCGGTAACCCGACTTCCTTTATAAAGATGGCCAACCAGGCCCGCATCTGGAGGCTTTGGCGTCACTTCCACTTTGGGCGGAGGCGCTGGCGACTGCACGACTGGTTGCGGAGGCGGTTTCACTTCCTCAACGGTTTTTTCTGGCTCGGTCTCTGGGCCTGTTTTCCCTCCAGGGTTTCGATCAAACCACGCCATAAAAAAAGCCCCCCTATCCTTGGCCAGCTTGGTCTATAGCATCCAGGAATCTCAATGTCAAAAGATCTACCCGCGAGGCTTCCTCGTATGAGCTTGGTGCGCAGCCAAACAAAGGAAAAAGTATACTTTTCAGCCGTATCACTCCATCCTAAAGCGCTGATTTTCGCCCCGCGGGGGCTTCGTAATGGTCGCAGAGAGGGGAATTTTTGTCGTCCCGGCCGACGACGCGATTTTCTGTTATAGGGGTGACCTAACGCGGGAGAGCAAAACTCGACGCGGTCGGTTCAGGCAAGGATGATAAGCAGCGCCTATCATGGCAGTTGACCGGCTTAGCGCTTTCGCTTATTTTTGGGCGGAACTTAGTGCGTAAAGGGCGGGATACGTCAAACAGAGACATCGGCCATAAGGAGGATCTCTATGTTCCGGTTAATCCTTGCGTTGGTGCTTTCAACTTTCGTGCTTCCACCACAGGCATCCGCGGAAAAAGTCCGTGCCGCCTATCCCTCGGCTAACGTCCAGTTCCTCCCCGCTTTTGTCGCCCTGGAAAAAGGTTTTTTCAAACGCGAAGGCTTGGACCCCGAACTCATCTCCGTAAGAAATGCGGTGACCGCCGTACAGGCGCTTCTCGGCGGCCAGATTCAATATATCTTTTCAGTCGGGCCCCAGATGCCTTCGATTTGGGAGGGAAGCGACATCATCCTGCTCGCGCAGCAAGTGGGACGCCCGACCTTTTCGCTCGTCGTCACCCCCGATATTCAAAAGGTCACCGATCTCAAGGGCAAGAAGATCGGCGTGAGCTTCGGAGGCTCGACCTTCGCCGGGACTAAGGCAGTGCTGGAGCTTTACAACATGAACCCAGAAAAGGACGTTCAATACGTGAGCATTCCCGGCAGCCAGCCGAAAATCGCCGCCATGCAGCAAGGGATCATCCAGGCAGCCTTGCTGGCGCCGCCGTCGGATTACGTCGCCATCAAGGCGGGCTTTAAACGCTTGGTCAACTTGGCGGAACTTTTCAAGGACACGTCTTTCAGCGGCCTCGCTGCGACCGGGAAAACCATCAGAGACAATCCCCAATTCGTCAAGCGCACCGTGCGTGCTATCGTGCGCGGCGTTTACCACACGCGCGATAACCCCGAAGACGCAATTCAAACCATGGTCAAGCACTGGCGCATGGAACGCGATGTGGCCGCGGACGCATATCAATTAGTACGCGAAGCATTGAATCCGGTGCCCACGGAGAAAGGCGTCGAGCTGATGGCACACTGGCAGGCCATCGCGCTGAACATGAAACCCAAACGCCAACCACGGGACTATATGGATCTGCGCTTCGTTAACGAAGCGGTCGCCGAACTGGCGAAGAAATAATCAGAAGCCGCGAATGGTTCGCGTTTCGATTATCTTGAACTGCGGGATCCGGGTTTGCCCGGAGACGACACCCGACCTCGAACTGATTTCTCGCATCGGTCAGGCGGGTGTTTGCTTTGCCCCTTAAAGCTAGCTACTTTTTCGCCTTGTAGAGACTATCAATAAACCCGCTGTCGTCGAGCTCTTTGACC
>JBFJTQ010000491.1:0-3581 GCA_041625275.1 Binatia bacterium
ATATTTCAACGTCTTTCTATTCCTTTAAAATTTCCCAGACTCGCGCCGCGCACCCCGGATAGTGTCAATTGACACAATGGCATGGCAAATATGGGCAGAAATGACACAAATGCTGTGCGAATTCCGCGCAAATTTGCCCGTTATTTAAGCCCGATGAGAAATTTGCGACGTTCTTGCGAATTTTTGTCTGATTAAAGTTAATTTGTATTTGGCCGCCTCATATTCCGGGTTCTTCTGACAAAAGTAACCCATAAGTCTGGCTGCCTCAAGGCTGGTGGAAGTGGAATCAAAGAATTGGGTGTGACGAGTCTCGCGGGCGGCAAGCGATAAGGCCTTGATTTAACGAGATAAATTTTTTCGCAGGCCCTACTTTTGGTTCAACTGGAATATTTCCGATGTGATATGCAGAGTTCCTCAGGCTTTTAATTTTTGTGGGCGATCAGGAGGACATCGGGATCGAAAAACAGCGGGCTGGAGCGAAAAGGGCCTTGAATCTTCGAAAAACCGGCCTGACGAAGCCAGCGCCGGACTTCGTCCAGCGCATAGCAGCGCCCCCGGGGCGTGTGCACAAGCAGCGCGACCGAAAAGAGGGCCCCCCATTCGGGATCGGTTCGATCCGCGTTCAGCAGCACATCACGCAAGATCAAACGCCCTTGCGGGTTGAGAGAGTCGAAGGCCGATAACAGGGCGCTTCTATTTTCCTCCACTCCCTGCCCGTGGAGAACATTTGAAATCAAAACGAGATCGAATCCCACCGGCCAGGGATCCTTCGAAATATCGAGGCCCACGACTCGCACCCGATCCGCCATGCGCGCCTTCTTGACGGCGCGGCGCGCCAGCGGAACGACCCGCGGATGTTCGACCAGGGTCGCCCGCAGGCGAGGGAATCTTCGACAACAGGCGAGACTAAACGTTCCCAATCCGCCGCCGACATCGAGCAGATTTTTTGCCCGCCTCAGCCCCAAGCGTCTTATCAGGTAAGGCTCGATCAATCGGCCATCCTGATCCAGGGATTCTAGCAGCCGCTCGGCTTGTCTCCGGTCGGTGAAAAACGGCTGGACGCCTCCAGGCCGCTTACCCGTGGTCAGAACACCTGGAAGAGATCCCCATGATTCCCACGCATCGTGAGCGGGGCGTAGAAAAGCCCCTTTTCCGATGCGAAGGTAGTGCAGAGCGAAAGCCGAGTTCCCGTACCTCACGCCGCGCTTTCGCAGGATTCCCATTGCCCCCAGGGCGTTGAGAAAGATTTCCCAGTCCTGTGCCGCGCCGCCGAAATATTTACTGGCAGCGCCTGAACCCTTCGCGCCTCTCCCCAACCAATCAAAAAGCTCGAGATCGAACGCGGTGCTAAGAACGCGCGCCCTCCAGTAGCAGCCGGCGCCGCGCAGTCTTTGCGGGGTCCAGCGCGGGCGCCTGAGCGCTTGCCTTTGTTTGTGTTTTTTCATCAGCAAGGCCGGCGGACTATCTCTCGGTAGAGTTTTTCGTAACCGGCGACCATTTGGTCCACGGAGAAGCGTTCCTCGACCCACTCCCGGCAGCGCCTCCGATTCAAATGCCCAATTCGATGGATCGCCTCGACCATTTCATCCTCGCCGCCAACTAAGTAACCCGTTTCACCATCCTTTACCAGTTCCGGCATCGAGCCTCGGGGATAGGTCAGAACCGGCGTCCCCGCCGCCATCGCTTCGGCCACGATCATGCCGAAGGGCTCTTCCCACTGGGACGGAAAGAGAAATCCCCTGGCTCGGGCGATGGCTCGCATCAGCTCGTCGTGGGGCAACTGCGCAATGTGGCGGATATTGGAACCATCTATATAAGGTTGCACCTCGGTGGCAAAATATTTCGCGCTCCAAGGCAGGTGCGGTGTAACGTCGCCGACAATCAAAAGTCTCACTTTGGCTTTCTTGGCGATTTGAATGGCCTCGGCAATGCCCTTACCCGGCGTCATTCGGCCCACGGCCATGAAAAAATCCTCGGGCTGGCTGTGGAAGGGGATCCGGTCGACCGCGATACCGTTGTACACGACGGGAAGGGATTCATCGCCCAACATTCGCGCTTGGGAATGGCTGATGCAAACCGGGAAACAGCGGGGGAACTGATTGCGATAATACTCGTGGAGTTCTTTCTCGATGTAAGCGTAGGTGATCAACGTCGGCGTGTCGGCATAAGGGGAAAAGTACGGCGCCAGAGTGGGCCAATGGGCATGAATGAGATCGAAACGGTCCGCCTGGCGATAGAGGTTGTAGGTGTTGCGCGTTTCAAATTCTTTTTCAAGATAAAAGGTCGACTCACCATCATACAAAGTGGCCAATGGCACCACGGATTGAAGCGCGCAATCGACCGTGGAATCCCCGGAGGCAAACAGGACGACGTCATGCCCGCGCTTGGTGAGCTGCTGACAAAGCTCATAAACAATCCACTCGGTTCCTCCGTGGGTCCGGGGCGGAATCGACAGATAGATGCTCGATATCTGCGCGATCTTCATCTCTGGGTTACCCGTCCACTGCGCCTGGGGCGAACGTCTCACGTCCAGGAAGCGGCGAGAGGTGATCTCTCAAGAGCGAGGCAACAGGCCGCAGTCCTCACTGCGCGAGGAATCACGAAGCGCAGATTTCAGATTCGCTATGGGCCGAGCCTGGGGAAGCCTGGAGTGGTGAAGACACCCGAGCGCGCAGCCTCAAAGTCTTTGCTGCAACTTTGCAAGGCATCGCCCTCGCTTTGAGAGGGCTTCCCCATGCGCCGACCATCGAAGTCCGCTTAGAGGTAGAAAACCATTGTCCTCGCAACGAAAGGTTTTTCCCAGGCTCCTCGAGTAACCTTTCCACGGCGGAATCCGGCTTGTAATTTGCGATATAAGATCGCAAGGGACTGCCTCGCCATTTTGAACACCCCGCTCACCGGCACAGTGTCATGAAATCGCCTCTGATTGCGAGAAACAGGGCTAAGCACTTGCGCCCTTCTCGAACGTGAGATGAAGCTCCCTTAGCCCTCGCTGCAGTGGATGCGGGATGCGACGGTAACCGCATGTTCCCAGGCGAATATGTTCCATACGGCGCAGCAACGCGGAAAAAGCCACGGTTCCCTCGAGACGGGTCAGGGGGGCGCCGAGGCAGTAGTGGATCCCCTCGCCCAGGGCCAGGTGCGCAGCCGCATTCGACCGGCGTACGTCGAAGCGGTCAGGCGAGGGAAACTGGGACTCATCCCGGTTCGCCGCCCCGTACATCGTGGCCACGCGTGCGCCCACCGGTATGTGCACACCACTCATGACGGTATCGGCTTTGGCGGTACGGAAAAGGCCCTTGAAAGGGGTCTCAAAGCGCAGCGCCTCTTCCACGAAATTCGGCAAGAGCGAAGCATCGGAGCGCAGGGCTTCCGTTTGTTCAGGATGCTGCATCAGCAGGAACATGGCGTTGCCGAAGAAATGAATGGATGCGCCGCTGCCCGCCACGAGCAGCATCCATAGCATGCTGATCAGTTCATCTTCGTTGAGGTGTCTTCTCCCTTGCCGTTCCAGGTGGCTCTGGACGAGCAAAGTAATGATATCATCGCGGGGCGAGGCGCGGCGCTCCTCGATCTTCGCC
>JBFJTQ010000492.1:0-3566 GCA_041625275.1 Binatia bacterium
CCCGACGGCCTTCTCCACCTCCAATGTGATCTGAGATACCAGATCGCGTCGGCGCGCCCGCGCCTGCCCCAACTCGATGCGAGCTTGGGCATACTTGCTCCTCGCTTGAGCGTTGCCGAGCGGAATCTGCAAAGCCACGCCGATGCTGTAATGGTAAGAATCACCGCCACCCATGCGATCGAGGGCATTCCAATAATTGCCCGGAAAAGGACTGCTGGCTCCCGGTTTGAGACGACCGGCGAGACCCGTAATTCCTGCTCCCACCTTCAAATCCACACGGGGCAAAAGCTGATTCTCAGCGTAACGGGAGTGCAACGATTGATTCTGAACCGCCAGCCCTGCGGAGATGATTTCGGGCCTGCGGGTTAGAGCGCTTTCGAAGCTGGCGGCGCGATTGAGGGGATAAGGTTCTACCGACGGAGTTTCACTAGGCTGGATCGAGCGGGGCAAAAAAGTCTTCTTCGGATTGAGATTGAGAGCGAGCCGCAGATCTGTACGCGCAAAATCAAGATCATTCTCAGCAGCGATGAGCTGCCCTTCTCTGCGGGCTCTCTCCGCCTGCGCCTCTATGACGGCTACGGGAGCTAGCGCTCCGGCCCGAACCCTGGCTTGTACGGATTTCAACAGCGCCTCGGCCCATTCCACCCCTTTCTTTTGGATCATGAGGTTCTCTTGTGCGAACACCAAACCCCAGTACTTCTGAGTGATCTGTTGGATGAGCCGTGCCACTTGCGCCTGATAGCCGAGCAGGCTGATGCCTTCGTGGTTCTCTGCGATGCGCACGAATATGGTTGTGAGCCCCCAGCCAAAATCTCGCAGCAAGGGCTGGGTCACGGAGAATTGCATTTGAGGTTGATAAGCGGGTCTTAGCACCTGATTCGGCACGCTATTCTCGAGGCGATTATTCAGGAGGGAGATTTCCAAGCTGGCTCCTGTCCGCAGCAGCTTCCTGAGAGTGAAGTCGTAATCGCGACTATCGACGGTCTGAATCGGCTGAAAGAAGGGACTCGCCCCGAATCCTCCGGGAGTGATGCTGTATCGCTTTTTGAAGTCAAACATGAAAACAGGATCAAAGATGGATTTCTCAATCCCTGTTTGCTCGGCGGCGCGAAATGGCTCCAAACGCTCCACCTCAATCCCGGGGTTATTCTTTAAAGCGGTCAAAATTGCTTCCTTCAACGACATATGCGCGGTCTCGCTGTCCACTGACCGCAGAAACTCTAGACTATAGGTAGGCGAGGTTTCGGGATATCCGGACCATTGATCGGCAAGCAACCGAAGCGGATTTGGCGTCTCGCGAAAGTCTTGCGGCTCGGCGCTTTCGCCTGGCTGCGGCGGAGCCAATAGAAAAGCGGCGACCAGGACCAGCGCTAACTGAAATTTCATAATACCTCCCTTCTCTGCTCACTGCGTCTATTTCGTTTCGGAAACGGCACTTCGATCAATCGGATTCGTCCCCATGGAGCCTGTGTTTCGCGACCCCTCGGGACGGCAGCCTCAATAGGAAGCGAGTGCGAAGCATGCAGGATCTGGCCTTGGCCCCTCCCTACTACCGACTACCCATCTTGGTCTCCCTGCGACCTCTATGATCATTAGCTATCCTGGCGCTCCGTGGGATGTCAATTTCCGGTCGGGGATTCCGCTGCGCCATCCGCGGCGCCGCGCGACTATTGACATTGAATGTGGGGTTCATTATGAAATAAACTCCTTTTAGTCGGCGAACTAAAATGTGACAACGAATGAGCGCAAGAGCCTCCTTAAGGCAGGAGAGATTCTGGAAGGAGAAGCAAGTTTTCAAGATGCCAAGACCAAAAAAGAAAACCGCAAAGAAATTGGCCAAGGATAGAAGCCAGAGTTTTCTTGACGATACTGGTCACGAGGAAGTGGAAGACGAGGATCTTCCAAGCGATGAGGCGGGCAGGCGCAAAATCAAAAAAAACTACGAAGATCTACTCGGGATTCGTATCGAAAAACTCAAAGGCCGAATCCTGAACCGGGAGAAGATCAACAAAAGCATCGACGGCCTCTACTTTATCTGCTTCGAGTGCAAGAAGATTTGCCACAACCTCGATGAGGGATGGGTGGAAGAAGCCACAAGCCAAAACAACTATTGCGGGGCATGCGCCAAGGCGAGAGGCATTCGCAGCAGCGCGGCCTAGTAAGAGATCCCCAATCCTCTTAAGACGTCCTTCAGTTCTTCAGGAAGTGCAGATTCGATTCGCAGAAGCCCACCGGCTGCGGGATGACGGAGTTCGATGCGGAAAGCGTGCAGAAAGTGCCGTCTAAGCCCAAACGTTTCGCAACGACCCTCACCGTACAGCCTGTCCCCGATGATCGGATGCCCGGCCGCCGCCAGATGCAGGCGGATCTGATGGGTAACACCCGTTTCCATATCGATTTCTAAAAAGCTCAGTCCATGCCGCGCGGCTAACCGACGGAACCGCGTTGCTGCATTCCAGATTCGTTGTCTGCGCCGAGGTTTTGACGAATCGAGGATCGCGCGCATTTTTCCTCTATTGCGGCTGTCGTGAGTTATCGGGAACGTGATCAAGCCCTTGCGTCTGGCTTCGCCCCACACGAGCGCCCAATATTGCTTTCTTACCGCACGCTCGCGGAATTGCTTGCGCAGGTTCTCATAGACCTGCTGGCTTTTGGCAATCAAGATCAAGCCGGAGGTCTCCCGGTCGAGCCGGTGCACCAGGCCGGGTTCCCAGGGGCTCTTTCCAATGGCCGCCAGCTCGGGGCGCCTGGCAGCGAGGAAATTAGTCAAGGCCAGGCGCTCCCGGCCCGAGAAACCATGGGTATCCATCCCGGCCGGCTTATCCACGGCGAGCAAGAACGAATCTTCGTACACAATGGGCACCTCGATTTGCGGGCCGGGGAGCGGCCGAATCGATAAACAATCCTCAGGGCCGTCGAAGGCAAGCGCATCCCCGGGTTTCAGCCTGTCGCCTTTTTTCGCCGGCTCGCCGTTGACGTAAAACAGCCCGTCGTCGATCGCACACTTCACCACACGCCGCGAAAGATGCGGCAGACATTGGCGCACGAACGCGTCAAGGCGAATGCCGTCGGCAGTCGCAGGCACAATCCATTGTTTTTCAAGTGACAATAACCCTTGATCCGCCACGACACCTACTTTACTATAAAATCCCTTAGATGCTGAAGCGCCATTGGAAAACAGGAAAACATGTGTTTTGCGTCATCATGGCGGGCGGCAAAGGGACTCGTTTCTGGCCTTTGAGTCGTGCCCAAAGGCCCAAGCAGCTACTAAGAATCCTGAGTCCCAAGACATTGATCCGGGAAACCGTCGATCGGGTTCTGCCTTTCGCAGGCGCCCAGCGGACCCTGGTCGTTACGGTGGCGGAACAGCTCCGCGGTGTGACACAAGAACTGCCGATGCTGGGACGCGCTAACCTGATCGCCGAGCCTGAGGGCAGAAACACAGCCCCTTGCCTCGGGTTGGCAGCACTGGAGGTTCTCCGACGCGACCCTGACGGGGTGATGGTCGTGCTGCCCGCGGATCATTGGGTAGCCGACGTCCCAGCCTTTCGCCGAACCCTCAAGGC
>JBFJTQ010000493.1:0-3563 GCA_041625275.1 Binatia bacterium
ATATAAAGTGCCTGCCGGCTCTTAAGGCCTTCCCAATGTTTGCTGAGACATGAATTGCCGGGGCCCTGGGAAGGAATGAAGCCATTTCCCAGAACGAGCGGGGCTTGCGGGAATTGAGGTTTAAGCGGGTGGATTCCGGCGCATGGATGCCGGGCGGCCAGGGCTCGAAGAAAAGGTCGATAAGACAGTGACGCCATTGCCGAAGGTTTCAGTTGTAATCGCTACGTATAATCGGTGTGATTTCCTTGCTGAAACCATTGAGAGCGTTTTCCAGCAGGGTTTCAAAGACTACGAACTGATAGTGGTCGACGACGGGTCTACCGACGACACGCGAAAGTTGGTGGCGTCCTACGGCCCGCGCCTGCGCTATTATTTTCAGGAAAACCGCGGTCCGTCAGCGGCACGTAACCTGGGAGTTAGCCAAGCTCAGGCCCCGTGGGTCGCTATACAGGATTCCGACGATCTTTGCACCCGCGACCATTTGGAGTCCTTGTACGGCTACGTCCAATCGCATCCCGAGTGTGGAATGGTGTTCGCTAACGGCGCCTATTTGAAAGGCCCGGAACATAATCGGGACGTCATCACGCCAACGAGAAAGTCACAGCGCCTGGCGAAATGTGGTGTCCGGTTGGTGGACCTTTTTGACAAAAGCATCGTCCGGCTTCAGGCGGCACTGATATCGAAGGCGTGTTATGAAGCGATCGGCGGTCATGATGAGAGTCTGCGGATCGCGATGGACTTGGATCTGGCCTTTAGGATATTCATGCGCTATCCGGTTGCTTATCTGGATCGCGTGGTGTTTTATTATCGGAAACACGAAGGGAATATCGGCCGAAATCAAGAGTTGAGACTGCTCGAAAATATACGCGTCATCGAAAAACTGGTGGAGGGGTTTCCTCAAGCCAGGGACGTTTTGGGCCCGCGGCGAATTGCGGCGCGTATGGCTTACCGGTATTACCGCCTGGCCAAGGGCAGATGGAACATCGGTGATCGGGAAGGCGCGCGGGCAGCCGTGGCGAAGGCCATATCGTTGCGCCCATTTTCTTTAAAGTATCGATACTACCGATGGCAGTGGTTGGGGAGTGAGAACCGTGGCTGGTAATGGATTATTCACGGGCAAGCGGGTGCTTGTCACTGGCGGGACGGGTTCCTTTGGTCACCAAATCGTCGACCAGCTGTTGGCCGAGGACCCGCTCGAAATCAGGGTGTTTAGCAGGGACGAAGACAAGCAGGTACGGATGAGCGAAGAGTATGGTATGGGTCACCAGTATCCGCGGAAAGCTTCCCTCAATTTCGTGATTGGTGACGTGCGTAATCGAGACAGCCTGCGGACCGCAGTTTCCGGAATAGACATCATCTTCCACGCTGCCGCTTTGAAGCAGGTTCCCCTGTGCGAGTACCACGTCTGGGAGGCCGTGCAGACAAATATCCTCGGTGCCCAAAACGTGATTCAAGCGGCCCTGGAAGAAAACGTCGAGAAAGTCATCGCGGTCAGCACGGACAAGGCCGTGAAGCCGGTAAACGCCATGGGCATGACTAAATCGATTCAGGAGAAGCTGTTCACGGCGGCGAATTTCCATAAGAGCGGCAAGAAAACGATCTTTACCTGTGTTCGGTACGGTAACGTCATTGGATCGAGGGGATCCGTGATACCGCTGTTTAAGAGACAGATCGAATCGGGGGGACCGATTACCATCACCGATACGGCGATGACGCGCTTCATTCTGACGTTGCCGGAAGCCATTGAACTTGTTTTCCGTGCGGCGGGAACCGCGGTTGGCGGCGAGGTGTTCGTGCGCAAGCTTCCGGCGGCGCGCGTGGTTGACATTGCCGAAGTGATGACGGAAACGTTTTCTCCGCACGGCGACATTCCCAAACGCGTCGTTGGCATACGGCCGGGTGAAAAAATTCACGAAGTCCTGGTCTCGGAGGCCGAGGCCGTGCGAACCATCGAGGACGATGCCACCTACCTCATTTTGCCGCAAATTGATCTGGACAGCACCAAGTCATTTTACTCCCTCGGCAAGCCCGTCACGTTTTCGGAATACAGCTCCGATGCCGCGCGGAGGCTCACCAAGGACGAGATTAAATCCGTGCTGGCTCGGACTGGTTGGCTTTCGGAATGAAAATTCTCGTTACCGGGGCGAGCGGCATGCTGGGGCATAACCTGGCACGATGGGCGAGCCGAGAAAATGAGGTTTGGGGCAGCTTCCATACGCATCCGATATCTATCCCGGGCTGCACCATGTTCCCTACGGAGTTAACCAATGAAAAAGAGCTCAGAGCTCAACTCAATTCGATCGCACCCGACGTTATTGTGCATACCGCAGCGTTGACGGACGTCGATGAATGCGAGAAAAACGCCCAGGTGACCAAGCGTATCAATGCGGATGGCACGAGAATCCTCGCAGAGGCTGCCGAGGAACTGCGGGCGCGATTGGTTTATATTTCCACCGATTACGTGTTTGATGGCGAAAGCGGTCATTACAGCGAGAATGATGCGCCGGGCCCAGTCAATTACTACGGTGAAAGCAAGCTCCTGGGCGAGGAATTCACGCGGCGGTATTGCTCGCAGGCGCTTGTTCTCAGAACCACGATGTTTGGTCTTAAGATAGCGCCGCAAAGAGGGCTCATGGAAACCCTGGTGGAAGCCCTCGGCAACGGCAAGCCGCTTTTGCGGTTTATTGATCAATATTCCACGCCCCTCTATACGGGGCAGTTGACTCAAGTTATTTTGCAGTTGCTGCGCCTTGGCGCCTTGGGCCTGTTTCACATCGGTACCAAGGAGAAAGTCAGCCGTTTTGAGTTTTCACGCCAGGTGGCGCAGGTTTTTGGCGCCGAACGCGCGGACATTCGGCCCGCGCGTTTCCGGCAGATTGAAGGAATCGCACGGCGTCCCAAGGACACTTCCTTGACAAGCCAGTTGATCGAGACGCAATTCGGAGTGCTATTGCCTGACTTGGGAATCGGGCTGCGGCAACTTAAGAAGGATTGGGACTTGGTGGGTACGAAAGGGATCGCTTTCTAATGATTGACGGGGTCAAGATAGCGGCACTGGATGTTAAACGGGATGAGCGAGGATGGTTGACCGAAATTCTGCGCTCCAGCACGCTGGTCGACGGAGCGCGAATGTCCCAGCTGTATCTCACGGTGGGCAATTCGGGAATCACCAAAGGCAAACACTATCATCGGCGCAAGACGGAATGGTTCTGCGTCGTCAGCGGCAATGCGACGCTCTTTCTGAGAGACACGAGAACCGGGGAGGAGCAGAGGGTGTCTATGGGCGACCATCATATGGTGACCGTCACGATCCCGCCTCACGTGGCACACGCCATTACTAACAACGGCGAGGCGCCTTTCTATTTGCTCGCTGTCGTGAGCGAGGAGTTCAATCCGGAAGATCCCGATACGTATGCCTTTGACTTCCCGGGCTTGTGAGCATCGTAATGGCGCCCGCAATCAGTATCATCATTGCGACTTCGGGCAGAGTGGAGAAACTAAGGCGGCTACTCGATGCGCTTGATTCTGTCCATGGGCGGGACCGAATCGAGCACGAAATTATC
>JBFJTQ010000494.1:0-3559 GCA_041625275.1 Binatia bacterium
CCTTGAAAAAAATAGGAGGCGACGATGACCAACAACATGTTCGCTGCGACAAGTTTAGCGGCATCGAAGCCCGGAATAAACATTACAAAGCCGCAAACGATTAAACCCCAAACAATCGAATCCGGCGCTTTCCACTCTCTCAAGCTCTCTACGCTCAGCCACTGTCCGCGGCGCTCTGGAAAGCGACGGCATAAGACAACGACATTGAACAGAACGATCAGAGCCAAGGCGACAAAAACCAGCGCTGGCAAAAGCTGCAAGATCGTCTCGGCAATCTGTGGCGCGCGTTCCTTCAAAAGGTCCAGGCTTTCCTTCGGGAAATCCATTTTCTCGTACACCTGAACCCCTGCTACGATATGGTCAGTGATGTAGCCTCGCACGGCTTGTAACAAGGCGCTCCACGAGCCGTACAGATACGATAACAATACAACGGTACCGGCAAATATGATGCTCGCGATCCCGAGGACGAGGCCTTCGACGGCGCGAATTCGACCCAACAATAGCAAAAGGAAACCCGCCACAGAGGCAAGCAGACCGTAGATGAACGCGAATTCCTTGCCGCCGAGAAAAAACAAACTGGCGAGCGCGACCAAGGCCACACCCGTGCCTCCGACAACGCCATACTTGAGGCCAAACCATAGTATGGGTTGCGGAACAAACGGGAACAGCACTAATCCTGCTGGTGGTATGATGATCCCGCTCACGAAGATTGCAACCGTAGCGGTCAACGCCAGAAAAAACTTGCCGATGATTTCCAGCCGTTGCATTTCACCTGGTTTTAGAAACAAAGCTACGTCTTTGCCGTCGTGAACGGCAGCAACGCCACGCTGCGGGCTCGCTTGATCGCCTTCGTCAGCAATCGTTGATGGCGCGCGCAGTTGCCCGTGATGCGACTCGGCGTCATCTTGCCTCGCTCGGTGACGAACTGCGAGACGGTCCTGACATCCTTATAGTCAATTTTGAGCGTCTTGTCCGCGCAAAAACGGCACACCTTGCGCCGAAACATTGGTCGCCGCCGTGGGGCGCTCTTTTCGTCGTCCGAACGATCGCGGTACATCCGCCCGCCAGTTTCCCTTTGTGCCATCATCGATCTCTACCTCAGCCTATGAATTCAGTTTTTAGTGCATTCCCCTTAGGGAGTAAGCTGCTCATCCGAACGAGAGGAGGTCATTCCCCATTCAAAAAACAGCCCCTCTTTGGAACCGACGAGTGACTGTCTCTCTTCGTTTCCGTCTCCCGCAGAGGCCGTCTCCTCAATGATCCATGGGTAAACCGCCGTAAACACTGCATGCGCTCGCGTTTATCCGCCGCCTGCTTGGACTACAATATTCAAGCCAAGGTAAGAAACGTTTCCTTGACTTCGTCGTGGCTCTGATTCGATGATGCGCGGCGCACTAAATTTCACGCATGCTGAACCAGCAGGCTTATGGCGGAGATCAGGGTCTCATGTCAGATTACGCCGCCGCATCATTTGGCCGTGATCTCTGAACGGGTCCGCAACCTAGGCAGCAAACGTCGTCTTACGATTCCGACTCGGGTCTTGGAGCCTCCCGTGACTGTTCGTTTGCGGTCTCTTGGCTACGGTCCTCTAAATTGCTTCCAGCCGGCGCTTGACTCTCCTCGTCGGTTCGAACCGTGAGATAACGCAGCACGCCGTCTGTGAGCTTCAGGTTGCGCTCCAGCTCTTCGACCGCCCGTGCGGTAGACTCGTATTGAAGCAGGGTGTAATAACCCTTCGCCTGCTTTTGAATGCGATAGGCAAGATCTCGTAGGCCCCACTCCTCGACATGGGCGAGCGCGCCATCTTGCCCTTCGATGACCCTTTTAAATCTTTCGATGAATTCCTTGATTCGCGGTCCCTTTTCCGGATGTACCACGAAAAGGGTCTCATACTGTGTCACGGCTTTTATAACCTCCAGCGCAAATTAATTCTTTTATCATAGCGGTCCCGTATTTACAACGCGAAGAGGAGGGCCCTAAAGCGTCCGGTTGAACTGACTCATGGCCCTCTCAAAGCCTTCTCGCAACAGACAAATCACGGCATCAGCTGCCCGATCGACCAATGGCCCCAATTGTTCCGCCTCCTCCCCCGTAAAGCCCTGCAAGACAAATTCGGCAGGGTCCACGCCGTCAGGCGGCCGTCCTATTCCGACGCGAACGCGAAAAAAAGACGCCCCTGCCAGGCTTTCCAGGATCGACAGCACTCCGCGATGGCCGCCTGCGCTCCCGCCGGGCCTGATCCGTATGCGACCAAACGGCAAATCTAAGTCGTCGTAAATGACCACCAGGTCATGCGGGGAAACCTGCAATTCGTCAAGCAGCCGGCTGATCGCCTCACCGCTGCGATTCATATAAGTTTGGGGTTTAACGAGCAGTATTTTTTCCCCTTCAAGGGTCCACTTTCCGACTAACGAATCGCCGGTTTTCTTGTTGATGATAACGCCGTGCTGCTTCCCGATATGGTCAACGACGCGGAAGCCGAGATTATGTCTGGTGTGCTCGTATTTTCTCCCGGGGTTGCCGAGCCCCGCGAAAAGCTTCACCGGTCAATTCCTGAAAGCTGCGAACGAGTGGACGTTCAGTGCTCTTCTTCCTCCTCTTTCTTTTCCTCTTCAGGGGCAGCGACGGCTTCCTCTCCCTCGACCTCTGCGACAGGTGGCGTTGGAGCCGCTTCCACCGTCGGCGGGACCACTGTCACCAACGCGAAATTGGATTCATAAATGGCCGTCACGCTTCCAGGCATGGCCAAATCTTCGATGTGGACAGAGTCCCCAATGTCCAAATGACTTACTTCCACGTCAAAGAACTGAGGGATATCCAGCGGCAAACACTCGACCTCGATCTCACGAACGACCGGCTGCAGAATACCTCCTCGGACGACGCCTGCCGCTTTGCCGACAAAATGGAGCGGCACTTGGACCTGGATTTTCTCCGTCAGGTCGACCTCGTAGAAATCGGCGTGAATCACGTGGCCGGTGATCGGGTGAAATTGCATATCCTTGACCAGCGCCACTTTGTCCGCCAGCGCGGGAGACGGCGATTTCAAACGAACCAGATGGGATCCTTCCAGCCCCGCCACTCGGCTTGTGAACTCGCGGGTATCGAGCTCCAGGGCCACGGACTGAACTTTGGGACCGTACAGAATCCCGGGGATCTTGCCGCTGCGCCGAAGACGTCGGGCATTGTGCTTGGTTCCGGGTTCACGGGTTTGTACCTCAATCTCGACAGTTTCCAAAAGAACTTACCTCCTCTTTCAGGGCGTCCATAGGTTTGGATTAGACAAAAAGCGAACTAATGGATTCTTCCTCATGGGTGCGGCGAATGGCCTCCCCAATCAAATGGGCGACAGACAGGACCGTGATCTTGCCGCAGCGCTGCGCATCGGGAGCGAGGGGAATCGTATTGGTGACAATCAATTGCTCCAACGGCGATTCCTGAATTCTTTGAATTGCAGGCCCCGAAAGCACTGCATGGGTACAACAGCCCAGTATTCTTTTTGCCCCTTCCTTCTTTAATGCCTCAGCGCCAACGCAAGAGTCCCGGCGGTGTCGACCATGTC
>JBFJTQ010000495.1:0-3559 GCA_041625275.1 Binatia bacterium
CGTTGGCGGAATTGATCTCTCTTTCGATGACCCCCTGGTGCGACTCCGCAGCTTCCAGGATCGGACCGAGGCCTTGAGGAATACAGCGCAGGGAGTACGGCGTCTGGATCGCCTCATCGGAGCGACCGATGCTTTCCTCTTTGTCCTTAAAAGAATCGCGCACTTTTCCCCGGATCTCTTCCAGGTTGCGGACGTAGCGGCTTCCCTTGATGAGCCTGCGGCACAGCGCGGCGGCTTGGATCTGGCCCGGATGATTTTTTACTTTTTGCACCGGCTCGAAAAACGGGTCGTCGGTACTTCGCATCGCCTCCAACCCTAGCGCGCAGGCGGCGAGAACCAGCCGGCAGAGATAGGCGCCATCGTGGATTTGAAGTGCCGCGATTCCGGTCATCACCGGAGTGCCGTTGATTAACGCTAGCCCCTCCTTGGGTTCAAGATTGAGGGGTTGCACGCCGGTCAGATTGAGAGCCGCGCGCGCGGGAATCCTTTCTCCCCGCAAGAGGACGTCTCCCTGGCCCAGGAGCACACGACCGATATAGGCCGACGGGATCAGATCACCGCTCGCCCCCACCGAACCATAAGTGGGAACGATCGGCGTGATGCCGTTATTGAGCAGATCGATCAGCCGCTCGATGACAACGGGGCGCACGGCGGAGTATCCCTTGGCCAAGGCGTTGGCCCTGAGAACCATCGCCGCTCGCACCGCATCCTCGGGCAGGGGATCCCCCGTACCGCAAATCAAGAAGCGAAAGATATTTTGCTGGTGGGCCACAAGGTCTTTTGCAGGCAGGATGAAGCGAACATTGCCGCCGAGGCCGGTATTGACGCCATAGATGATCTCGCCATGCCGGAGTTTTTCCTCCAAGAGCTTTCGCGACGCGAGAATCTTTTTTCTCACCTCAGCATCTCGGCTCAAAACAAGGCCGGCTTTCTTGCGAGCCACGGCCACCACCTGACTCGTGTTCATTTCCGCTCCCGAGACCTCAACGGTCGGATGCGGTTTCGGGATTTGACTCGCTTGCACGGTTCCTTCCCCCACTCAACACCAGCCTAGTCCTCTGGAATTTCCCTTTGCGCCGTCTTGCGGCGCCTGCCATTGCCGTACGGCTGCACAACTTGGTCGATGGCGCCGAAGATCGAAGCACCCTCCGTGTCGAACATTTCGATGCGTACTCGGTCGCCGAAACGCATGTAGGGGGTTGTGGGCTTTCCCTGCTCGATCGTTTCCAGCATCTGTTTTTCCACGAGGCAGGACGACCCTCGCGAACGGTCTCGGTTCGAGACCGTCCCTGAGCCGACCACCGTGCCGGCGCTTAAGGGACGGGTTTTGGCCGCGTGGCTAACCAGAGTGGGAAAATCAAAGTGCATGTCTGTTCCGGCATCCGGCCGGCCGAAGAGTTCGTCGTTCAAATGGGTAATGAGCGGCAAGTGGATTCTTGCGCCATCCCATGCCTCTCCCAACTCGTCCGGCGTAACGGCAACGGGCGAACAGCTGCCGGGCGGCTTGCTGTGAAGAAAACCGAAGCCCTTGGCCAGCTCCGCGCTAATGAAATGGCGCAGCGACACATCGTTGACGAGCATGAATAGTTTCATGTTCGCAGCGGCTTCGGCCGGCTCAATGCCCATGGGCACATCATCGGTAATCACGGCAACTTCGGCTTCGAAGTCGACACCCCATTCTTGGTTTTCAACCTGTATGGGATCACGGGGCCCGAGGAATATGTCGGAGCAGCCCTGATACATCAGCGGGTCGGTCTTGAACTGCGGCGGCATCTCCGCTCCCCGCGCCCTGCGGGCCAGCTCCACATGGGGGAGATACGCGCTGCCATCGAGCCACTGATAGGCGCGCGGCAGCGGCGCGGCGCACTCGTCAGCATGCAGTTCGAATGCGCCTCTCCGTTGGCCTTCGCTCAGCGCCCGATAGGCTCGTTCCAAATTCGGTGCGGTTACAGCCCAGTCATCGAGCGCCGCCTGTAACGTCGGAGCGATCTCCGACACGGCGACCGCCCACTGGAGCATGCGGTCGACAACGATCAACATGCCGTCACGCTGCCGGCTTTTCAGACTCGCCAGCTTCACGGCGCGCTCTCTTTCCATGAGTTAACGTAATCCCGCCATTCCACCTCTTCGAGCGGCGGCGCCACATCCAGCGCATCGCGCGCATCCAACATCACCGCCACTTCGTCCGTCTCTTTCCTGGCGCCGCCCGCGGCTGCCTTGAATGCCTTCGGGTGCGGCCCGTGCGTGAAGCCGCTGGGATGAAACGTCACCATGCCCGGGTGAATATGATCCCGCGAGAGAAACTGGCCGCGGTGGTAAAAGATGATTTCGTCATAGTCATCGTTATTGTGAAAAAAAGGCAATTTGAGCGCGCCAGGATCGCTCTCCAGGGGACGCGGGCAAAACGTACTGATGACGAACCGAGCTGCGATAAATGTCGTGTGCGCGGAGGGCGGGAGGTGGAACCGATGGCTCATGAGGGGTCGTAAGTCCCGCCAATTGAGCCGCACGGGCGCCAGCGTGCCGTGCCACCCCAGCGCATCGAGCGGATTGAACGGATAGGTGATGACGCTCATGGCGCCGCGCCGTTTCACGACCACACGCCATTCGTTTTCCGTCTGCTGGGCGCGGAAGGCTTCGTCGATGCGCGGCACGTCGAGCACGGCCGGATCGAATACGGCGTGTTCGCCGACAATGCCCTTGTCCGGTAGCCGATAGCTATCGTTGGTAGCCTCGATCATGAGCGCAGTGAGCGGTTGGGCGACTTCAATCCGCCACATGGTCCCGCGCGGCAAGATGAGATAATCTCCGTCACGAACCGTGAGATGACCGTAGTCGCAGAAAATTTCGCCGCCACCTTGGTGAATGAAGATCAATTCGTCGCCGTCGCTGTTCCGTGCCAGGTGTTTCATGCTTTGTTGTGCGGGCCAATAGCGCATTTGTAGATGAGGGTTGCTCATGAGAAGCGTCGCCTGCCACGGCGAATCCGCTTGCTTGTCCAGGCGCTGGATATCGAATGCCCGCGGCCTTAAAGGTCCGTCGAATTCCCTCCAGCCCGTGGGCGCATGGCGATGAATCATCTGGGTGGACGGCCCGTAAAAACCTTCTTTGCCAAGCTCGCGTTCGAAGCTGTCCGGCGGCAGATCGGCATGCGCCTGGCGTGAGGCGGTTCCTTCTATATGGGGGAAGGAGATCCATCGGCCACTCATCGAACGACTCCTCGTCTCATTTGATCTTTTTCCATGGTTTCAAAAAGCGCGCGAAAATTGCCTTCGCCGAAACCGTCATTGCCTTTGCGTTGAATGATCTCAAAAAACATCGGGCCGATGACGGTCTTGGTAAAGATTTGCAGCAAGATGCCTTCCTTCCGGTCCCCGTCGATCAAGATGTGATTGCGCGCAAGCCGCTCCAGATTCTCTTCGGGCGCTGAACTCCGCCATGACAGGCGCTCGTAGTAGCCTTCTGGCGCATCGAGAAATTCAACGCCGCCCTGTTTGAGGGCCTCCACGGAATCGTAAATATCCGCGCTGGCTAGCGCGATATGCTGGATGCCTTCGCC
>JBFJTQ010000496.1:0-3557 GCA_041625275.1 Binatia bacterium
AAGCTCCAACGCCAGCTCAGATAATCGATCATCACGCCGCCAATGCCGGGGCCCAGAAGAAAACCGACATGATGAGCAGTCGTCATATAACCTTGCGCCCGGCCGCCGATCGCTTCGGGCACGGCCTCCGCAGCTAGAGCTCGGCTGGATGACTGCAGCATGGCTGCCCCGACGCCCTGCAAGAAGCGGAACAAAATCAGCTGCAACACATTCGCCGAAAGGCCGCAGAGAAGCGAGCTTAAAGAAAAAACCAGGAACCCCAGCCCAAAGATCTTTTGCCTTCCCCACAGGTCGGCAAGCCGACCGAAGATGATCGAAAGGCCGATATTCGACAGTTGATACGACAGCAGGGCCCATGAGACGCCTAAGAGATCGGTCCCCAAGCTACTCGCGATGGTGGGCATCGAGATATTGACGATCCGCGTTGCCGTCCCTGAAAAGAACGTTCCTAACAATGCAGTTGTCAGGAGCAGGTAATTGACGCGCGAATCCACAGTGGTGTTGTTCTCTTCCGGCGAGCTTCTGGATTATTAGCGCCTAATGCACCGCACGGCAAACGAAACCCGCTACGGCCCGATAGATATTCCGGGCAAGCTGCGGAAAGTTGCCTTCGTCCCCGAGGGCTCCGGGCTTCTGAATCCAACCGACGCGCCGTCCACGTTTCCGGCAAGAGTTTTCTCAAAGCATCTTTCGGCGGGGCCGTGACCGGAGACCGCTGTAGACGTTCAGCGTGAGAAACGATATGAGAGAAAATCGACGATCGCTTAGTAGAGAACCAAAAGTGAACATAGTTTGGATAGAAACAGCCGTGGAGCCGCGTCACCCGCTCATTCAGCCCCTTAACCGTGAACCCTGGGTACAAGGAGGTATCTTCGACCATGAGTCCGAACCCGATCAATCTTTTTGAATTTGAGGCGTTCGCCAAGGAGCGCCTGCCCAAGGAAGAATATGACTATATCGCCGGCGGCGCCACCGATGAGATCAGTGTGGAACGGAATCGCCGTGCCTTTGAGTCCTGGGCCTTGCGCCCAAGGGTGCTCACGAACGTGAGCGCCCTTGACTTGTCCACCACGGTGCTGGGAACCAAAGTGAAACTTCCGGTTCTCATCGCGCCGTGCGGCGGCCACAAAAAGGCTCATGACGATGCTGAGTTCGCCACCTACCGCGCAGCGGCGGCGTGCGGGACCATCTTCGCAGTGAGCGCCAATGCCAGCGCTGGCTTTGAAGAATTGGCCAAGGCTGCCAAGGGTCATCTCTGGCTCCAGCTTTACTCCTTCCGCGACCGGGGAATGACGAAAGCCTGGCTTGGCCGCGCAAAGGAAGCAGGGTATGAGGCGGTTTGTATTACGCTGGATTCCCAGTGGCCGCCTAAGCGGGAACGCAACATTCGCAACAACTACAAACAAATGCGAGGCGTCAACTTTCCAAAAGCGCGCCCTGGAGAGACTCCCGTCCAAGGGGGAGCGGACCCCGCGGCGACCTGGAAGGACTTGGAGTGGATCAAATCTCAGACTGACCTGCCTGTCGTCGCCAAAGGGATCATGACAGGCGAGGATGTCGAGTTATGCGCGCAGGCCGGCGCCGATGCCGTAATAGTCTCCAACCACGGCGGCCGACACCTCGACAACACCTTGGCGACGATCGAAGTCCTGCCCGAGGCCGTGGCTGCGGCCCAGGGCAAGGTCGAGGTTCTGCTCGATGGCGGCATTCGCCGAGGCGCCGACGTGGTCAAGGCTCTGGCACTGGGAGCCAAGGCGGTCTTCATTGGCCGCCCCCTTTTCTGGGGGCTTGCCGTGGACGGTGAGCGTGGAGTCATTCGGGTGTTGGATATTCTTCGCGAAGAAATGGAAATCACCATGGCAAAGTGCGGTAGGCCGACCATCGCGAGCATCGATTCGACTGTAATGGTCAAGGCGCCGCCCTTGTGAAGCGGGTCTCCGCAAATACGGGGCTTGTTCGACTTGATTGCTGGCACAAACTGTAACTAAAAAGGGCGTCGCAATCCCAGACTCAACCCTGCCATTAACTATGGTGGCAAGAGAATTTACTTTTTGTGCGATCTCCGCTACTCAACGTAAAGAAAATTAGTATTGTGTGTCCGATTTGTGTGATTCCGCGAGAGGAGGACACAGCCATGCAAAAGCCTGACGGAGTATTTGACCCGCGCTGGGGAGAGTACCACGCCGAGGAGTGGGCGGATGCCATAATTGCATCCATGAAGCTCGGAGGCGTCGAGCATCTCTTTTTTGTTTCCGGCTCGGAGATTGCCTTTTTTCAAGAAAGCGTCGCCAAAGCGCGTCACCGCGGCTGGCCTGCTCCTCGGCTGCTGACAGTGACCCATGAAAGCGTAGCCCTCAACGCGGCGATTGGCTCCTCGATGGCTTCCGGGCGGCCGGCGGCTACGGCGGTCCATGTCGACGTAGGCACGTTGAACTATGGCGGTGCCATACACACGGCATGGCGGGGTTCTTATCCGGTTTTGATCATGGCCGGCACGGGCCCCCGAGCGTTGGCAGGCTCCATGACTGGAAGCCGTAACAGCCCGGTTCAGTGGGTCCAGGAACCTAGGGATCAGGCAGAAATCGTTCGCCAATACACCAAGCACGACCATCGCCTGGAACATCAAGACAACCCGGGTCTTATTGTGAGCCGACTGCTGCAAATGGCAATGAGCGAGCCGAAGGGACCGGTTTATCTCACGATTCCACGGGAAGCGGCCATGCTGCCGATGCCCGGAACCACTCGATTCCCAACCCGCGACGAACTCGGTCTGGCGCGACCGGCAAGCCCGGACCCTGCCGACGCCCGGCGCGTGGCAGAGTGGTTAGTGAAGGCCAATAATCCCTGCATCTATCTGGCCAAATCCGGGAGAAACACTGAATCAGTTGCGGAATTCGTACGCCTTGCGGAGCTTCTCGCCGTTCCCGTAATGGACACGGACAGAACGGCCAGCTTGAATTTCCCCACAACCCACCCGCTCTATGGAACGGGCCCAGCTCCTAAGGATGCCGACGCGCTGCTGATTGTCGAGTCTCCTGTCCCCTACATCATCCCGCAGGAATCGCCCAGCCCAGATGCCAAGATCGCCTAAGTCGACGTCGACCCGGTGCAATCGCGTTACAAGACAATGGAATACAGCGCCGACCTCTGGCTTCCCGTGTCGGCCGCCAGCGCGGCGCGCGCGATCCATGACGCGGCCACAGCCCTGCTGTCAAAGAGCGACATGAGCCGGATCGCCGAGCGGCGTTCGCTTCTGGAAAATCGCAAACGCAAGCTCATCGCGGATGAAGAAGAAAAGGCGCTTAAGGCGGGACGGCGCCGCCCCCTCCACCCCCGCTGGGTCGCCTACGAGCTGTGCAAGCTTCTTGGACCGGACGCGATTCTCCTCGACGACGCGCTGAGCAATTCAGGGTTCGTCAACGCGTACCATCGGCGGGAAAAGCCCGGTACCTACTTCGAAAGCGGCGGATCATCAGGCGGCTTCGGAAGCGGCGCCGCCCTCGGAGCGAAACTGGCCAGGCCTGACAGCGATGTTGTTCTGGCTACAGGTGACGGCT
>JBFJTQ010000497.1:0-3552 GCA_041625275.1 Binatia bacterium
AGGAAATCTTCCTTCCAGCGCCCAAATCACGAAGACTGAATGCCATTCCAACCCCTTAGCGGAATGAATCGTTGACAACACCACCGGTCCCTCATCGGGGTCAACCGCCAGGACTCCGCCAACGCTGTCGTTAGGCGGTTCCAGCGCCATGTCCGCGAGCAATCGCTCGAGACTGCGATAACGCTCCGTGATGCCCAGGAAGTGTTCGAGATCCCTCCACCGCTTCGGGTGATCGTCCGGGTGGTTCCGTTTAAGAATCGGGCCGTAATATTGCATGAGGTACTGAGTCTGTTCCGCGGGACGGTCAGCCTGCGAAGCAAACTCCAAAACCTGAGCTAATGTCTTGAGGCCATGAGCGACTTTTCCTTTGGCTTGAAAACTGCGCAGCCGTTCCACCGGCCGGCCTCCATCGAGAAGCCAACCGATGATCTTCTGGCTCATTTGCGCGCCGATCCCCTCCAAAAGGAGCAAGATCCGGTTCCACGAGATCGAATCCAGAGGATTGGCAAGCACCCTGAGGTGGGCGAGAATGTCTTTGATATGGGTGGTTTCCATGAATTGGAAGCCGCCGCGCTTGATAAACGGAATATTATGGCGCGCCAGCTCGATTTCCAAGTCGAAGGAATGAAAGCTCGAGCGAAACAATACGGCGATATCCCAGAGCGGAACCCCTTCCTCTCTCAGTTCGAGAATCTTCTGGCAAACGAAGCGCGATTGCATCTGCTCGCTCTCGGCCTGAACCAGAAGCGGTCTCTCGCCCGCGCTCTTTTGCGTGAACAGCCGCTTATCGTAGCGTTCTTTGGCGCGCTGGATGATTTGATTGGTTAGACTGAGGATCGGTTGGGTGCTGCGATAATTCTCTTCCAGTTTGATAATCCGCGTCCCCGGGAAGGCCTGCGGGAAATCCATGATGTTGCGAAAATTGGCGCCGCGAAAAGAATAAATGCTCTGGGCATCATCGCCGACCACCGCGACGTTGTCATGGGTCGCTGCCAGCAGGCGAACGATTTGGGCTTGCAGGTAGTTGGTATCCTGATACTCGTCGACCATGATGAACTGATAGGTCTCGGACAGGCGGCGGCGCACCTCTTCCTGGGTTGCCAATAGGTCGCGGAGCTTGGTCAGCAGATCGTCGTAGTCGAGCAGGGTCTTGGTCCGCTTGTACTCCACGTAACGATCGTAAAGCCGCAATAGATCGTCGAGGGCGTCGTAAAGATGGGGATATTCGCGTTCGACCAGGCCGGGAACCGTTGTTTGCTTGTTCAGCGCCATGCTGAAAATTTCCGCGACGGTCTGCTTGCGGGGGAAGCGTTTTTCCTTGTGGCTGAGCCCCATCTCCGTGCGCAAAAGCTGAATCGCATCTTCGCTATCCGGACGGTCCATGATGGTAAAGGAAGGGGAAAGGTCGATCCGGCGACCGAACTGCCGCAGAGTCATATTGGCGAAGGAGTGAAAAGTTCCCCCCGCAACCTGGCTGCAGCGGTTGTCAATCAGCAGACTTGCGCGGCGCAACATCTCTTCGGCGGCGCGCCGGGTGAAAGTCAGCAGCAGGATTGAACGCGGATCGACACCAATGTCGATGAGGTGAGCGACGCGAAAGACCAGCGTTCGGGTTTTCCCCGTGCCCGCGCCCGCAACGATCAGCAGCGGCCCCTCCACCGTCGTCGTTGCCTTGTACTGGGCCTCATTAAGCTCTTTGCGATAGTCGAGGCCGGAGGACCGGTGCGGGAATTGAGTAGAATTTTTGAGAATGTATGTCTTTGCCAACGGGACTCCAGTCGCAAGTTAAATTACCTATTTTCGTTCACGCGAGCAAGCGAAGAAGGCGAGCCCCCAGGCAATTCGCAAAGAGCGTTATCGCTTGGCTATGGAATCTCGTGATTTACGATTTTGAACCATTGAAATCGCACGGGGCGCCGGTCCGGACGGGTAGTCGACAGGCTGACGCGATGAAGAAAGGCTTCGCCTGATGCCCATCTTGCAGGGCATGCGAACCGGCCGGCGGGCAATTCACTCGCGGGAGCGGGTTCTGCTTAGGGGAATGTGACCCAAGTTCACCTTAGCTTGGGAATGGCGGATGATTGCCGGGGCAGTCAAACTTGTCCATACTTTTCCTTAATTGTTCTATGTCAGTGCCCTTATATCGCTCGATTTGGAACGAGTCCATCGTTAAAACAGATAGTTACACGCATTCTCCTTTGGCACCAAGTATGCTTGAAGTGTTCTTTCTGGGCTCCCGGTGCTGATTAGAGGGATTGAGGTTAGTGCCAGTGGGTACAAATTGATGGAGTGGCTCACAGGGATTGGAGATGGAACGGGTCATCGAAAGAGAGCAGACTTGGTTTTGAAATCGGACGGAGTTCGAGCACGTCGTGACCCCATCGCGTGGCGGCGCAGCCATAGGGATGAATTATGCTAGACGCGTTGGCTCCGCAAGCGACTCGGAAACTGCAAATACCCGTTAAAAAGGCAGTCGTCCTGGTGCGCTGGCCCGTCGTCATCGTCTGCTCCTATTTGCTGGTCTATTCCAATTTAAGGATTCTGTTCCCAACGGCAGTGTTGCTCTTGCCGTTCTTCTATGTCGCCTCCAATATCGTACTTTACTATTTGAAAGAAGAATATCTATCTCAGACCCGAATTCTGTCTGGGCTGGTTGTCTTCGACACCCTTGTATTGACGCTTTGCCTTATTGCCAATGGCAAAGTGGATTCCGACCTTTATTTAAGCTACTTCCTGATTATCATCATTAGCTGTCTTCTTCAGGATCTCCGCTCGCTTGCCATTGTCACCGTCCTCGCCCCCCTCATATACGGGAGCATTTTGTTCCGCTTCAGCGCCGCGGGGAGTGCCGAGCTTTATCTCCGTCTCCCTTTCCTGTTCATCACTTCGCTCTTTTTCGGCTACTTTGCGTATATGATTCGCACGGAGCGGGCACTGCGGGAACATTCGGAAAAAGAGAATCGCGCCAAGATGGAAATTTACAATGTCGTGTCACATGAGTTTCGAACCCCGTTGTCTGTCGCCATGGGCTTCATCCAGTTGATTAAAGATAAAATCCTGGGAGACATTAACGAGGCACAGGCACAGAGCCTCGATTCCGCTCTGAAGCAATGCAACGAGATGGTTTTTACGATTGACAATGTTCTTGAAGCGGGCCGACTGACTGCAGCCGCGACACGGGTCGAAATAAGCCCGATAAACCTTGCCGAGTTTGTGGCCGAACTCAAGGCTGGCTACGACAGCAGTGCAGCTCTGAGATCCGTCGCTCTGCACTGGGATTATTCAACCCAGTGCCCCGTTGTGATGGCGGACAAAGCCAAACTCAAAATCATAATGCAGAACCTGATCAATAACGCCATTCGGTTCACGAAGGAGGGAGAAATCAAAATACTGATCCGCTACGGCGCCGACGACGAGCGGCTGGAGTTCCAAGTCGTGGATACGGGAATCGGTATTCCCAAAGGCGCGCACTCGTTGATCTTTGAGCAATTCCGTCAGGTGGACAGTTCCGATACCCGGTCCTATGGTGGAGTGGGGCTGGGGCTTTATATC
>JBFJTQ010000498.1:0-3551 GCA_041625275.1 Binatia bacterium
GGCCGTCATCGCGCATGACCCTCGATCGTTAGTTTCACGAACAGGCCTGATCCGCGGGTGCGGAAATATAGTCGGGACAGAGCAGTTACTTACCCTGCCAGAGGCCGACTTCTTTCCAGTACTTCACCGCGCCGGGATGCCATTCAACATTCCGCAGGGGAGTCGTCGCCACCTTTTCATCATCCACGAGCCAGCGATACAGGTTCACGCTGTTATTGAGCTCCTTAATATTCTGATGAAAGGATTTGGTCAGAGCGTACACCAGGTCGTTTGATAGTTCCTTTTTGGCTACCATGTAAGGTCCGGTCCAACCTACTGTCTCAAAATCACCGCCCGTGTGGCCCTTAGGCATCGCCTTGGCTTTGATTTTACCTTTGAAGTAATACCAGTTGTCCGCCACGGCCTTGTCAATGGCCGCCGGGTCCATTTTTAAAGCTTTCACGCCCCTCTCTTCGCCCAACTGGTACGCAGCGGGGATGGTCTCGAGAGCAGTCGCTGCATCCAGGGTGCCGTCACCTATCTGAGTGGCAAGATCGGAAAAGCCGGCGTACACGGGCGTGTAGTCCTTATCTTTTATCAGACCATGGGCCACCAGGATTCGCCCCATGTAAAAGTCCCATACGGAGGCGCTTGGCCCCAACCCAATCCGCTTGCCTTTGAGGTCCTTTACTGTGCTGAGCGAGCTGTCCGCCCGGGTGTAAAAGAACGCATACGAAGGGTAGAAAGCGAACATCAGGCGGCCGTTGCGGTACTGCCGCTTGAAACTGCCTTCACTGTTCCAGGCCTCCGCCTGGGAGGCCCCCGTGATCATGCCCAGAGCCACTTCGCCGCGCTCGATCAGGGCGACATTTTCAGTGCTGCCACGGGAGGTGGAGACCACCACGGGAAGTTTTAGGTCTTTTTCCCAGATCGGCGCCAGTGGCGTCGCGAGGGCATGGAAACCGCCTCCCTGGGAAGCAGAGGCGATCTGTAAGGATTGCACGCCCCAGCTCTTCTTTTCTGCCGCGTTAGCGGGGAGAAGAAAGAACCCCACCGACACAAAAACTAACAAAGCGCCCAGCCATTGCCTTTTTAGTTCGCTCCTCATTTTTCACCTCCGATGCGCTATTTCTTCGCGTTGCCGGTATGAGCAATGCGATGACAACCAGATAATAAGGAAAAGGAAGTTGTGTCAAGGTGTCTTTTGGAAGCGAAGTATTAATCCCAATGTTGCAACGAACGATTCGAGTCATCATTCGTTACGCGGGGCAATCAGTGGCGACAAATGACTCTCAAGGGACGGTAACGAGGGTTGTGAAGTCAACTTTTCTTCCGACCAGAAATGAAACGGCGAGAACGCGCTAGCGCGCATCTCACAGCACGGTGATACAAAGAGGGCGCTTCGCTGCATTTCGGGGCAACGAGAGTGGAAACATGGAGTCGGATTGCGGTGGCAACACTTTGAAGTTGGTCATTATTTAATAAACGAGCTGCTAAAGAACTCGCCGTTTACCTTTCGACGCAGCCCACAGGCTGTCCTGAGTCGATAAAGGGGTGAACGGCGAAGTAATCGAATTATCTCTTTCGGCATCCCGTTCAGGCTAGGACTCTCGTGGCATGCACGCATTTTTTCAACGCGACCGATTAGAACCCTTTATGATTGCCACGCGGCTGAGTAACAGCTTCACGCGGGCAGGCGTTGGCAAAACTAACCTAATCAGTCAGCGGATTGCGCCATCGTAGGTTTTCAAAGCGGCCGAAGTCGCCGTCTGTGGAGCAGAGCGTCAGTCCGTGCTCGATCGCGAGTGCGGCGAGATGAGCATCGGGTACGAGATTCCCTTGCACGCCTGAAGCGCCCAGGAGGGCGCCGAGCACCTCACGATGCCGCTCCGTTGGCTCCGGGACCCAAGCGAACTCGCAGTCCAGCCAGTTCTCAACTTGTTCCCAGGCGTCCGACATGCTTTCCGGCAATTGGAAAATTCGAGGATTGGTTACGATGCGCAGAAAGGCCAGCAAACTGTGCCAGGGTAAGCCCACCCTGGCATTTCCATTGAGCTCCGCATCGAACCAGGTGCGGGCTCTCTGGTGCTGCGGGAACGAGCGCACATGGGCATAGACGAGCAGGTTGGCGTCAACAAGGATCATCTAAAGGACTCGCCTTCGGCAACGGAAAGGATCTCGGCGACATTGTCCACATTCGCCGTCCGGCACGAACCGAGATCGACTGAACGAGTCTGAAATCGTTTTCGCTTCTTGGCGGGTCCGGACATGCTCTTTATTCCTTCTCGAAGCACCAGATTGACGAGCGTCTTGAATTTCATGCCCCTCCCTCTACCGAGTCGTTTAAGCGAGGCGGCGACATCGTCTTCCAGGGTGATCGTAGTCCGCATGCATCAAAGCATACTTAACTTGATGCCTTGATGCAATACATTACTTGCGAGCATCGGATGCTGGCCCGCTCGCCATGGTGAGTGCCCAGCACTTGGACCTCCGTCCCGCTGGGCAAATTCACCCTGGTCAATGCTACTTCACAAATATCGCATCTCGGGCTTACTCGGCAGAAAACAGGGTGCAGGCGTTAGAGTTACCAGGACCTATGATCAGTCCGCGGCAAAGCAATAGAGCAGGCCTGCGCCTCCCGAACTCTTTAACGCATCAGCGCTGCATCCGCGCGAGGGGTGCGAGGAGTTCCATGATTTCGAGGCGGCATCGTCGCGAAGGCCCATGCGGTCGTGATGGCCGACCATCGCGTGGCCTTCCCCGTTCTTGGTCCAATTGCCGCAAGTTCTGTCCTCCCCTGGCGGAAAGGCGCGTCCGTCCGGAGTGGACCCCGTTAGAATGTCATGCTGGTTGACGACGAACTCGCGGCTGGGAATGCGCCGCCCGTTCTCGGCGCGGCCGATGTCGACATTGATCTTGTTTTTGTCGGAATGCAGTTCATCTAGATTCGCAGCGATCTGCACGCCCTCTGTGTTCACCCACGGACCTTTACCAATGCGATCGCGCGCGTTGATGGCCGGTTTGCCGCCCTCCGCTTGGGTGCTGAGATAGGCGCGCCACGTCCTGCGACCTGCGCCCGCCTCGGTCGCCAGTGCCTGGCAATGTTTGTCGGCGCCCTCGATGCCGCCAAAGTTTGCGCCGTCAGGACCGCTCTTGCTCGTGATAAAAAACGTCATATTCGGGAATTGAGGTGGTTGTCTCTGCGCCTGCGCGGCGCTGGCCCATAAGACCGGTACGAGTATCGTGGCAAACCGAATAATGCGGGTGTACTTTGACATGATTACTCTCCTTTTTGAATTACGGCCATCGAATGGCCAGTTGATACTGATCTTTGAATCACCGTTGCAAAACTATGATTCACCGGTTCCGCCCGTCAGTTTAACTTAATAATTTGGAGGTAGCCAGACACCAATGATGTTTCCCGTTCGACCAAGATTGATCGTAATCGCGTTCTTAAAGCCTCGGATGGCAGAAAAGGGTCGGCAAAGGTTTGAGATAGGTTAAGGGCTGAGTGGCGAATTATTGAATCTCACCTGGTCCCGTGTTTTTGGGGCGCGTGCTCGCTACGATAC
>JBFJTQ010000499.1:0-3537 GCA_041625275.1 Binatia bacterium
AGCGGTAGGCGCCCCTGCGATGCAGCGACCGAGCGGTCGCCGGGGCTGGCAATCCGCAGTGGAGTACAACCCATTTCGTGCAGACGCGCAACCACCCCGAACTCTGCGTCGGCTTCCATGACACCTTCGACGATCTTACCCGCCTGGTCCGCGGCCCGGTATTGAAAGAAAGCCATGGCTATCCAAATGTTTCGTTCAACAGCTCAACCGTTTGAAAGTTCAACGTGAGAGATCCCGATGGCATGTGGACCTGCACAGTTCTCAAACTTCTTCCCTCGTGACCCTTAGCACCTCGGCCAGCGTTGTAACGCCCTGACGCACTTTGTCCCAGCCGTCCTCCCGCAGAAGACGCATTCCTTGCTGCATCGCGGCAGCGCGAATGGAGCCCGCGTCCGCCCGTTGAACGATGATCTTGGTGAGTTCCGAATTAACCGGCAAAAGCTCAAAAATACCGACACGGCCATAGTAACCGGTACCGCTGCACGCGTCGCACCCCACGGCTTCCCAAACCGTTTGCGATGCGCTGCCGAAAACTTCGAAACCAACCTCCTGGACATCGATCCCCGTAAAAGGCACCTCCCTGCGACAAGGCACGCAGAGCCGGCGAACCAACCGCTGCGCCAACACACCCAGAAGCGACGACGATAGCAGATAGTCCTGAACGCCCATTTCAAGCAATCGGGAAATCGCCCCGGCGGCATCGTTCGTATGCAACGTTGAAAACACCAAGTGGCCCGTCAATGCCGCCTGCACCGCAATCTCCGCGGTTTCGAAATCACGAATTTCACCGACCATGATGACATCGGGGTCTTGGCGTACGATCGAACGCAGGCCGTTGGCGAAGGTCAGCCCGATCTGCGGTTTAACCTGAATTTGATTTACACCCGTCAATTGATATTCAACGGGGTCTTCAATAGTGATAATTTTTTTGCCTGGGTCGTTGATCTTCTGCAAGGCGCCGTAGAGGGTGGTGGTCTTGCCGCTGCCCGTGGGACCGGTTACCAGAATCATGCCGTGCGGCTTGGATATCATGTCGTTGAACTGTTGCAGAATCCCGGACGGAAAACCGAGGGCTTCCAAATCGGTGAAAATCTGCCCCCGCTCCAGGAGACGAATGACAACGCTCTCCCCGTAAAGCGTCGGGATGGTCGCGATGCGCAGATCGACATCCTTGCCCGCAAGCCGGATTTTGATCCGCCCATCCTGAGGCAGCCGTCGCTCGGCGATATTCAGTTGAGCAAGAATCTTCAGGCGCGAGATCACAGCCGCTCGCAGTTGGCGCGGCGGCGGTTCCACTTCATGCAAGATGCCGTCAATGCGATAGCGCACTTTGAGTTGGCTTTCGAAAGGTTCGATGTGGATATCCGACGCCCGGCTTTCAA
Source organism: Binatia bacterium (assembly GCA_041625275.1). GTDB lineage: Bacteria > Desulfobacterota > Binatia > UBA9968 > UBA9968 > JBFJNS01. The sequence continues at coordinate 1,383 of JBFJTQ010000499.1, forward strand.
GGGCGCGAACGAGCATTTGATTGACCAAACGAATGACCGGCACCTCTGATGCCATATCGCGCAGGTGTGCCACGTCTTCCTCGTCCACTGCCCCTTCAATCTCCCGACCCACGGCGGTTTGAGCGGCCTCCGACGAGTAGCCGTTGCCAAAAAGCGCCTCGATTCTTGCGGCGATTTCCTTTTCCTTTGCGAGTACCGGCTTCACCCGCAGACCCACCGCCAGTTCCAAGGCGTGGAGCCGCGACAAGTCAAGGGGGTCCGCCACAGCCACCAGCAGCTCCCGCCCCTCAAACTGCAGGGGAACCATTCGCGCCAGTTTAAGAAACTCCACCATGCCCGGTGCGAACTCCATCGGCAGTGGAGTCGGGGGAAGGTCTTTCAAGGATACCAGAGGGATGTCGAAATGATCGCGCATGACCGGCAGGAGGTCGTCTTCGGACAGGAAACCCAGTTCCACAACGAGCCTGGTCAACGGCGCCTGTTGTTCTTGCTGCAGCTTCATGACCCGGTCTATCTCGTCTTCTGAGAGAAGCCGGCGCTCAACGAGTCTTTCCGCGAGTGTTAGACGGGATTCCATTGCACGTGCGGTATTGCCCAAAGTCGGCTAGTTCCGCCGCTGCGCTCGACCATAACGGTCCTCCAAGCGCACGACGTCATCGAGCTCAGGGGTTGAGACTTCTAAAACCTCGCAGTCCTCCACCGCGATCATACGATGTTTCATACCCGGCATGATATGGAGGCAATCGCCTGGCCGAAGGCTGATTGTCGTCCGATGGCCGCCGTTCTCCACATCCATCTCCATCAGACCGCTCAGCAGTCTCACCGTTTCATCCTTTACCCGATGATACTGATAGCTAAGAGATTCCCCCTTTTTAATATGGAGAATTTTCCCCGCATAGCGTTCAGTTTGAGCCCATATAAGCTCGTAACCCCATGGTTTGTCAACAATTCTTCCCCTATGGATCAACTCAGCCATGCTTAAATCGAAGTCATGATACCAGATTCCGGCAGCAGGTTAAACGAATCCTTTTCGGTGGCCCGCACCGTGGCGCGTGCTTCATTGAACGCGACAGGCCGCCAGGAAGCGATCAGAACAGACAAAGGGAACCGTCAAAAAAGGAGGAGATCGCCGCACGCTTCATTTCCCGGCCCCTGGTCTCCGGGCCAGGCGAGCGGCGCAACCGGAAATTCATGGGCTCCGACCTAATGTCGATTTCTTCATTCAAGTTGTTTGTTAAGTCGTCTAGCCCGGGTTTCGGGCGGGTTCTCGCTTAAGCATGTTTTGCTCGACTGCCGGACCCTCGCCGGCGGACCGGTCAGCGCGTGCCTGCAGTTGTATTAAAGCAAACAGAGAAAAAAAGAAAATCCGCGTGCTGTGATGGTAAAAGGGAACATCGCCCAGTCCCGTGACGGCTGCGGCGATCCATGCTGCCGCCAAACCGAGCGCGTTGAGCCTATCTTTTCCGTCCTTTGACCGGGTGCGTCGCCAACTCAACATGAACGCTTGCCCAAGCAGTATGATGAATGAACCGAGCCCCAAAAGACCGGTTTCGGCGAATAGTTCGGCGTACACGTTATGCGCGTGCCAGACGGGCCAACCTTCGTAGATCGTTCCCTTAAAGGTTTCTCGCAACGCCTCCTTCAGCCGACCGCGCCCATACCCAATACCAAGAACGGGATTTTCCATACCGATAGCCACAGCGGCGGTCATGACTCGGACCCGGTCACTCAGAGCTGAATCTGCCTGCGGGCTCATGAATGTCGCGAGTCGCTCGCGCAAAGGCGTAATCGAGAGCATCAAGGCAACAGGCAGAAGTATCATCAATAAACCTGCCGTCCACTTCCTGAGCGCGAAAGCCAGGAACAGCATTGACGTGGCCCAACCCAACCAGGCGCCCCTGGAATACGTCAGTAACAGGCCAAGCATCTGAATGGCACCGGAAAAGTAACCCAGGCCGCGCAGAAAACCCTTTTCCGCGGCGGCGACAGACAATGCGAGTGGGATACTCATTGAAAACACATAGCCGGCGGTGTTCGCATGATCCAGCGGGTAAGCGAGTCTCTCCGAGAGGCTCAACTTGAGCACGGCCGGATCATGGACAAGTCCGCGCACGACCAGAATCATCGGGAGCAAGGCTAACCCCAAAAAGAGCAG
>JBFJTQ010000500.1:0-3536 GCA_041625275.1 Binatia bacterium
GACCCATGCCCCTCGCCAGCATTGAAAAAGGTTTAGAAGAAATTCGCGCCGGGCGAATTGTGATTCTCATCAACGAGGAATCGCCAGACAGTGACGGCTTCTTCTTTCTTCCCGCCGAGAAGGTCACTCCCGAAAGCGTCAATTACATGCTCACCCAGGCGCGCGGTATCTTGTATGTTACCCTCACCGATGAACGCATACGCGAGCTGGGAATTCTTCTGGTGCCGGAGGAAAACAGCAAGCTGCGGGGGCTTTTGTGCGGCGCCTCGTTTACGGTGCGCCTCGAGGGAGTGCATGGGGTGTCCGCCCAGGGGCGAGCCCATACGATCCAGGCGGCCATCGCCGAAAAATCGCGGCATGAAGATATCGTGGTTCCGGGACACGTGCAGCCGCTGCAGGCGCGCAGCGGCGGCGTTTTGGCACGCTCGGGGCGCAGTGAGGCTTCAGTGGATTTGGCGCGCCTGGCGGGTTTCAAACCTGCCGGCGCCATCTGTCAAATTCTCGATAAGGACGGCTCGGTTGCGCTGTTGCCGTCGCTGGAACGACTGGCGGCGCGGCAAGGTCATAAGATTATTTCGGTGGCAAGCTTGATCGCCTACCGGTTGCGTGTCGAGCAACTGGTGCAACGCGTCGCGGAGGAAGAGTTTCCGACGATTCACGGCGGTATGTACAAGGCCATCGTCTACCGTAATGAAGTGGATAACTCCGAACACATGGCGCTGGTCAAAGGTGACATCGGCGGCACGCAGGCCACGCTGGTTCGATTGCATTCCGAGTGTCTGACGGGCGATGTCTTCGGGTCGGAGCGCTGCGATTGCGGCGACCAGATTCGCCAGTCCCTCCGGCTGATCGATGCGGAGGGCCGCGGCGTGCTGGTTTACATGCATCAGGAAGGCAGAGGTATCGGCCTAACCAACAAAATTAAAGCTTACGCGCTCCAGGACCAAGGACGGGACACCGTGGAAGCAAATCTGGAACTCGGCTTTAAAGCGGATCTCAGGGACTATGGAATCGGGGCCCAAATGCTGCGCAACTTGGGCGTCAAGCAGATACGGCTTCTGACCAACAACCCGCGCAAGATCTCCGGCCTGGAAGGCTATGGCCTCGATGTCATCGAGCGGGTGCCGCTGGAGATAGCGCCCGTGGCGTACAATCTTCAGTATCTTAGAACCAAACAAAGCAAGCTTGGCCATCTGATTTCGAATCTTGAGGCCAAGGCGGCGAAGACGTGAACCGGCGGGTTCGTTGACTGTTTGAGCAATGGCGAAATTCATCGAAGGCAAACCGGATGCCCGGGGGCTTAGGATCGGTATCATCGTGAGCCGGTTCAATCAGTTCATCACGGACAAATTACTCGACGGCGCTTTGGACGGCCTGACGAGCCACGGCGGCGAAGATGACCGCATCACCGTCGTACGGGTGCCGGGTGCGTTTGAAATCTCGCTCATGGCAGAAAAAATGGCGGCCAGCGGCACATTCGACGCGCTGGTTTGTCTCGGCGCCGTGATTCGAGGCGACACACCACACTTTGAATATGTGTCGGAGTCCGTCACCCGCGGTATCCTTGCGGCCATGCGGCACCACCAAATACCGATCGGCTTCGGCGTTTTGACCACCAATGATAGCCAGCAGGCCATGGAGCGATCCGGCGCGAAAGACGCCAACAAGGGATACGAGGCCGCGCTGACGGCGGTGGAAATGGTCAACGTGATGCGGCAAATCCCACGTGAATAACCGCCCTCGGCCCTAGGCCGCGGACAACCGAGAGCAATCCTTGTCAACGATTCAAGAACCCCTGGCGACGGCTGTTTCCAGCAAAAGCATGCGGCGCAAGGGCCGTGAACTTGCCTTGCAGGCGCTTTACCAGATCGAAATTACCGACGATGGGTCCGCGGGGGCCGTCGAACTCTTCCTCAGTCATTTCGAGGGCAACGCCAAGGCCAAGGACTTCGCGCGGGGGCTGGTTTCGGGGGTCGTCAGCCGGCAGGCGGAGATCGACAGCCGAATCGAGCAATTCACGGAAAACTGGAAAATGGCGCGGCTGGCGAAGGTCGATCTCGTGCTGTTACGCATGGCCGCCTACGAATTGATGTATTGTCCCGACATCCCGAGCAGCGTCAGCCTTAACGAAGCCATCGAAATCGCCAAACGCTTCGGGACCGACGACTCGCCCGCGTTTATCAACGGCGTATTGGATCACCTGGCGCGGGCGAGCGGCATCAAGGGCTAGCAGTCGTGTAAAATTTAAAATTCGACGTTTCCACCGCGAACCCGAATCTTTCAACCTCGGAACGCCGAACTGGAACGCAACCATGGAAGAACGTTACCGGCCATTGGCCGTGGAAGAAAAGTGGCAGAAAATCTGGGCCGAAGAAAATGGGTTTCGGGTGGCCGAGGCGCCCGGCAAACCGAAGTATTACGTCCTTGAAATGTTCCCCTATCCTTCCGGACGAATCCATATGGGGCATGTGCGCAATTATTCCATCGGGGATGTCGTGGCGCGCTACCAGCGCATGCGCGGATACAACGTGCTTCATCCGATGGGCTGGGATGCCTTCGGCCTGCCAGCGGAAAACGCCGCCATCGAAAGCGGGACGCATCCGGAAAAATGGACCCAGGAAAATATCCGCTACATGAAGACGCAACTTAAGCGCATGGGGCTTTCCTACGACTGGGAGCGCGAGGTGGCGACCTGCGATACGGAATATTACCGGTGGAACCAGTGGATATTCCTCCAATTTTTCAAACGCGGAATGGCGTACAAGAGGCGCTCTTCGGTCAACTGGTGTCCTTCCTGCGAGACGGTATTGGCCAACGAGCAGGTCATCGAGGGCGCATGTTGGCGCTGCGATTCCGCCATCGCCCAGAAGGACTTGGAGCAGTGGTTCTTACGCATCACCGACTATGCTGAGGAGTTGCTGAGGGATCTGGATCAGCTTCGAGGTTGGCCCGAAAAGGTCGTCACGATGCAGCGAAATTGGATCGGCAAGTCCGTCGGTGCCGAAATTCGTTTCCCGCTCGACGGTCGGAATGAATCCCTCACGGTTTTCACCACTCGACAGGACACCGTCTTCGGTGCCACCTTCGTCTCCATCGCCGCGGAACACCCGTTGGCGCTGGAACTTTGTCGCGCTACGGCGCAGGAAACCGCCGTTAACGCTTTCGTCGCAAGGACCAAAACTTCCACCCAAAGCCAACGCGTCGCCGATGAGGGCGAGAAAGAAGGGGTGTTTACGGGCGCCTATTGCCGTAACCCGTTTACCGGCGAGAACATTCCGGTCTACGTGGCCAATTTCGTCCTGATGGCATACGGCACCGGAGCTGTGATGGCGGTGCCGGCTCATGATCAAAGAGATTTCGAATTCGCCCGAAAATACGGTTTGCCGGTCAGGGTGGTGATCCAACCGAAGGATCGTGTTCTGCATGCCGAAGACATGTCCGAAGCCTTTGTCGCCGACGGTGTGATGGTGGAAAGCGGATCTTTTTCCGGGTTGGCCAATAACGACGGGAAGGACAGGATCGCCAGCTATCTGGAA
>JBFJTQ010000501.1:0-3534 GCA_041625275.1 Binatia bacterium
CGTCTTCTGGGTTGCTTCAGAGTGGACAATGGGCGAATGGCTGCTGAAAAAAGCGAACAATGAGCGGCGAAAGGAATCTTGATAAAATGGACTCAATGGAAAGCTCAGAATCGAAGAGCCGGCTTAAGATCAACAGCAAGTTTGTCCTTATGGCCTTTCTTGCGATTGGAGCGGTCTATCTGATTAAGGAGTATGCTTCCCAGGCCTTGGCCGCTCTCCCTTATCTCTTAATTCTGCTCTGTCCTGTGATGCACCTTTTTATGCACCGAGGAGGACATGGCGGCGGGCACGATGGCTCGCATGGAAAACCACCGGCTCAAGGGAGCGACAAAGAATGACCCCAAGTGAAGATTACGGGCTGTGGACTTCGGTAGCCGTTAGTTCGCTAATATTTATAATCTTTGCATTCAGCTTTTCGCGTCCGCGAACGAAGCAGGACTGGCGGTCCTTGGGCGCTTTCTCGGCGTTCGTTGTGGCGCTGTTCACGGAAATGTACGGGTTTCCTCTGACCCTGTATCTGCTGTCGGGTTGGCTGGGAAGCCGTTACCGAGGAGTGGATCTCTTGTCCCACGATGCCGGTCACCTTTGGGCCACATTGCTCGGCTGGAAAGGCGATCCGCATCTGAACGCTTTCCATATTTTGAGCAACGTCCTCATCATTGTCGGATTGGTGTTCATCGCCAGATCCTGGAAGGTTCTCCATCGGGCGCAGCGGCAGGGGGTGCTCGCGACGACCGGGCCCTATGCATACGTGCGTCATCCGCAATATTTGGGGTTTATAGTCGTCATGAGTGGATTTTTGCTGCAGTGGCCGACTTTATTGACTATGGCGATGTTTCCGATGCTAGTATGGAGGTATGTGCGGCTTGCATATCGAGAGGAAATGGAAGTCCGCTCCAAATACGCTCGTGAATATGAGATATATGCGGCTGCGACACCGGGCTTTCTGCCGGGCTTGCTAAGAAATCGTAATCATAGAAAGTTTGCTTTGAGGCGTTCACTCATCGCGGGGGTTAAAGAAAACCAGCAAGGGGATTCGATGAACGACGAGGAGAGTCTTAGGGAGGTCACATAGTGATTGATCCGATTTGCGGTATGGAAGTGGATCCTCAGGATGCGGCGGGCAAATCCGAGTATCGGGGACAGACCTATTATTTCTGCAATCCGCTTTGCCTGGAAAGGTTTGAGGCGGAGCCCGGGAAGTATGTCGATGCCGAGGGCAATCGCCAAGCCGCTGCCACCGCGGCGGCGGCGGAACCTGTCCGCGGAGCGATGTACACCTGTCCCATGGATCCGGAAGTCCAACTACCCGGACCAGCGGCCTGTCCGAAGTGCGGCATGGCTCTGGAGCCGATGATTGCGGCGCTGCCCTTGACCAAGACTCAATACGTCTGCCCGATGCATCCGGAAGTGGTTCGCGATGAGCCTGGGGCGTGTCCCATCTGCGGCATGGCATTGGAACCGCGCACGATCACCTTGGAGGAGGAGAAGAACCCCGAATTGGAGGATATGACCCGCAGGTTTTGGTTCAGCGTCGTTTTTTCGGTGCCGGTTTTATTCTTCGCCATGTCGGATCTGATTCCGGGACAGCCCGTGCAGGAAATGCTCTCACACCGAACGTTGATCTGGCTCCAGTTCGTGCTGTCTACTCCGGTCGTGCTGTGGGCGGGGTGGCCGTTCTTCCAGCGCGGTTGGGCATCGGTCGTTAATCGCAGCTTGAATATGTTCACGCTCATCGCCGTAGGTGTCGGCACCGCCTATCTCTACAGCGTCGTGGCGACCTTATTCCCGTGGCTCTTTCCAGACTCCTTTCGCATGCACGGAGGCGAAGTGGCTGTCTACTTCGAAGCGGCGGCAGTGATTACGACGTTGGTTCTTCTGGGGCAGGTTTTGGAACTCAAGGCTCGCAGCCGCACGAGCGGCGCAATAAAAGCTCTACTGGGGCTGGCACCAAAAACAGCCCGCAGACTGCGCGCAGACGGCAGCGAAGAGGATGTTCCTTTGGATCTCGTGAAGCCGGGTGACTTGCTTCGTGTCAGGCCGGGAGAAAAGGTTCCCGTGGACGGAGTGGTGACCGAAGGCGCAAGCTCCGTCGATGAATCGATGGTGACCGGAGAGCCTATTCCGGTTGAAAAAACAAAGGACAGCCGCGTTACGGGAGGTACCGTCAATGGAACCGGCAGTTTGATTATGCGGGCAGAGCGGGTCGGCAGCGACACGCTGCTGGCTCAGATCGTACGCATGGTCAGCGAGGCGCAACGAAGCCGCGCGCCGATTCAAAAGCTCGCCGATGTGGTTTCATCTTATTTCGTGCCGGCGGTAGTCACCGTCGCCGCCATCACTTTCGTCGTCTGGGCTCTGGTTGGCCCTGAGCCGCGGATGGCCTATGCCATTGTCAATGCCGTGGCCGTTCTCATCATTGCCTGCCCTTGTGCCTTGGGCTTGGCAACGCCTATGTCGATCATGGTGGGGACGGGTCGCGGCGCCACAGCGGGCGTGCTGATCAAAAATGCCGAAGCGCTGGAAGTCCTTGAGAAGGTCGATACGCTGGTGGTGGATAAGACCGGCACGCTCACGGAGGGTAAACCGCATCTGACGTCGGTGCTTCCCGCCGCCGGCCACACCGAATCCGATCTTCTGCGCCTGGCTGCGAGCCTCGAACGGGGCAGCGAACATCCGCTGGCTGGCGCCATTGTGGCAGGCGCGGAGAAGAGAGGTGTGAAGCTTTCCCAGGCAACAGAGGTTCAATCGATCACCGGCAAGGGAATTACGGGCAAGGTGGACGGTCAACAAGTAGCGCTCGGCAATGCTCGGCTGCTCGAGCAATTCGATGTAAAAGCCGGGCAAGCGGCCGAAGAAGCCGAGCGCTTGCGACGCGAAGGGCAAACGGTAATGTTCCTTGTTGTCGGAGATTCGCTGGCGGGGCTCGTCGGCGTTGCCGATCCGATCAAGGCTTCAACACAAGAGGCCATCCAGTTGTTGCACGAAGATGGCATCAAGATCGTAATGTTGACGGGTGATAGTCGAACAACGGCCGATGCCGTCGCCCGGAAACTCGGTATTGACGCTGTGGAAGCGGAAGTGCTCCCCGAGCAAAAGGGCGAGGTGGTGAAACGACTGCAGGCGGAAGGCCGGACCGTCGCCATGGCCGGTGACGGAATCAACGACGCCCCGGCTCTGGCTCAGGCCCAGGTGGGAATTGCGATGGGAACGGGGACCGACGTGGCGATGGAAAGCGCCGGTGTGACGCTCGTAAAGGGTGACCTGCGCGGCATCGCCAAGGCGCGCAGATTGAGCCGCGGCACCATGCGCAACATTCGCGAAAATTTGTTTTTCGCATTTTTTTACAATGTCCTGGGAGTTCCCATCGCGGCGGGCATTCTTTTTCCATTTTTCGGCCTGCTCCTGAGCCCGATCATCGCCAGCGCAGCCATGACCTTCAGCTCCGTATCCGTAGTTACAAATGCGCTTCGTTTGAATAAGGTCGAGCTGTAGGTCATCAAGTTCGTTACTTCGAAGAAAGAATGCCTCACC
>JBFJTQ010000502.1:0-3532 GCA_041625275.1 Binatia bacterium
ATGTACATCGCTATCCTGACCCGGAAAAACCAGGAGAGCTCTTCCGATGGGACATTCACGGTAGACTTTTTACGCCGGCGAGAGCCGCGATCAAGGGGATCGCCGTGGTGATGGTTCACGGCGGCGCCGCGAACGAGTATGAATTTATTTATACGCCGGACGGTCCGGAAGACTCCGATACTCTTCGAAGGGCATAGGATAGATAAACCCATTGCGAAGGCCTGTACCCTCCTTGAGTGCTGCGATCAATCGCTCCATGCTCGACGATGCCATACGGATATCCCTTTAGGCGTTCAAATCATATCGCGTTCCTGAACATGTTTGTCAAGGATGGCGGGGCTGTTATTAAGTTCCGCCTGCGAGAAGCACGAATCCGTAAAAGGGCGCCCAGCATCATGCGAGATCAGAGAATTTCGACGAGGAAGTGGATGACCGCGGGCAAGTGATGAATTAGGCGTCCGCGCCCAAGAAAGCTGCTTGGTAAATGCAAGACCCTTCGAAAAAGCTGTGGCGCCACCACGGGTTGATGCGGGTGCTCGTCTGAGTTAAGAAGAGGAAAGTTATGTAAGCGGGAGGCATGATTCATGTCTGACGAACCAATGTCCAAGGTGCCTTACGAGAAGGTCGATCGCAAAGCGGAAGTGCTGGACACTCCCTATGATCGCTGGATTGCATCACAGGGCATCGAGATTATTAAAGGCTTCTTTGTTGAAGATCTCTATACGGTTCCCCTGAAGTGGTGGGATCGGATGGGTGGCTACGGCGTCTATATCATGCTTGATGGCACTGGCTACCTCGATGATGCTTATGTTTGTAGTATCCCTCCCGGGAAGAGCCTGCATCCACAGCGGCATATCTATGAGGCTTTGATTTATGTTCTTGACGGCCGTGGAGCAACAACGGTGTGGCAAACCAACGGTGCGAAGCAGAGCTTTGAATGGCAAAGGGGGAGTTTATTTGCCATCCCGCTAAACGCTTGGTACCAGCACTTCAACGGCCAGGGTGATCGGGAGGCGCGACTGCTTGCCGTGACCACGGCGCCGCTCGTTTTCAATTTATTTCACTGCGAAGATTTTGTCGTCAATAACCCGTATTCGTTCACCGACCGGTTCCGAGGGGAAGAGGGGTACTTTGGCGGCAAAGGCGTTCTCCACAACGACCGCGTTGTCGTAACCAATTTCGTGGCGGACGCAGTCAATGTCGAGCCGGTTGCCTGGACTGAGAGAGGGAAAGGAAACGCAACGATTTTTTTTGAGATGGCGGAAAGCATGATGGGCTCGCATGTGTCGCGTTTCCCGGTGGGGGTCTACAAGAAGGCGCACCGCCACGGACCCGGGGCGCATGTCTTTATTCTTACCGGCAAGGGGTACTCTTTGCTGTGGCCGGAAGGAAAGGAGAGGATTCGGGTCGATTGGAAGCCGGGATCGATTGTCGTTCCCCCGGAAGGGTGGTTTCACCAGCACTTCAATTCCAGCGCGGAACCGGCACGTTACCTGGCGCTTAAAATCGTCAGTCGCAGATTTAAGCTACAGCCCGGCAAGATTCAATCTGATGTGCCACTGGCGTACGGCGGGTGGCAGATCGAATATGAAGACGAGGATCCGGACATCCGGCGTATGTTCGAAGAAGAATGCGGCAAATCCGGTGCCCAAGTCAACATGCCCAAGTTCTCATAACTCTTGTGCTGCTTGGAAGTGGGGGCTAGTCCGACCGGCGCACGAGTATCCTCCCGAAGCTTTCGCGAAGGTAGGTTGTGCGCAGATGCTTCGGCGGATTGGGTCGCACCCTTATGGGTGGCTCGGGCCCCGTGGGCGCCGCCACAGTCAGCCTAGTCAAAAAGCGGAATAGCGTCCCTGCTGGACTTAAGCGGAGGCATTCTAGGCTAGCACCGCTCTTTTTTCTAATAAGGTATCGCGGAACGATGACAAAGAGGATCAAGTTATACAGCGCATTCTCGAAAAATAGAATTTTTTCCCATTCTTGGTATAGCTACGTCCCGCTGTGCTCCAGCATTTAGCACCGTGTGAGGTCGAGCGGTTCCCGGTCACTGAGGATTCGTCTAATCATTGAGCTGTTGATTTATGCCGTACGTTTGGTCTGGAGTTTTTGGGCGGTGTGCCTTAGTTTTCGTGCGGTTTTCCAAAACGCCGGGTTCCCCAAGCGAGCGTTCAAATTTTGACAGAAGGGACAGTTTTGCTCTCTTCATTTGTACGAAGACTCCAAATCGTGGAGAAGACTGACATTTATGGTGGCACACCGATTGCTGGTCCCACCTAAGCAGACGGCTATGAAGACGCAGGAGATCAATCCGAATTTTGATCAAAACTGGGCCTGGCCGAAGAAGACCTGGTTCCGGGAACGACTCAACGCGCTGCGGGCGAGGGACGAAGAAGAGCATCGGAGGTTGAGAGGTACCCGCAAAGATCCCGGGATGATCGAGGTCCAGGCCGCTGCCGATCGGGAAGGCAAAAAGGATTAGCCGGACGGGAGCCCTTCAATATCCAGCTCTCGTTTTGCCGAAATCCTTCGAGCGTTGAATCGTGCAGCGAGACGCGCGCACCTCGCTGGGGCCAGCTTGAGAGTCTACCATCAGTCTCTTGCCCTGGAACGTGACCAAGCGGCAAAGTCGATACTAAACTGAAGATTTCCAAGGTTGCGGGTCACAATCCAAAATTGCGAATGGATGGTTAACGCTGTCTTAGGTAGGGAGTCGCAGACGGAAGTCTTCAGGCTGTCAACGGATGTTGCGCAGCTATCCTCGCTTTGCGGGCGATTCGCTGATGCGTAACGCAGGTCATAAGAATATTCTATCTCGGTCGCAAGGTTTCATAGAAAGCTCTGTATTGATCAAGTGACGCCAGATAGAAAGCCATGAATAGACTTCCGAGCGCCACTAAAACGAGCGCTACCCTCGGCTTAATATTCTCTCCGAAATCAACTTTTGCATACACAGCGAGGGCCAAGACTGCCACCGTTAACCAGCCCCAATGACTCAACACCGCTCTGAAGAATTCGGCAACACCGTCCATTAGAGAGCTATCGTATACCGACAAGTTTTTGGGTCAAGGGCCAAAGCAGAGCAATGGCATCGATGGACCGACCCAGAGGGCCTTCATGCCCTGCAAGCACAGGTAAGTGACCGTAACAGGCATTTCCGACCCCTCTCGCACTAGACTCTTGTCCCAGGTGCCGTGAAACTCGACACGACGCGGTTGCTTAATGAAGCCCAGCGACGAATCATCATTTGCATGGCACTTTCCGGAAATAATTTCGAGCCTCTTGAACCTATTTTGAATTGAGATTTTCCGGGTTTAGTTCAGAGTCAATTATGCGTCAGGTTTAGGACCTTACAGCAAGTAAGGCCGCCCTTACTGTCGACCGAACGAGCGACGAGTTTAAAAGCAGAAAGGATGGTACTGGAGGGACGCGATGTGGGACCTGTTGGCACCAAGGAGGCAGGAGGGCAGCCACTACGATTTTGGGGGTGTGTACGGGCCCAAGGAACCAATCGTCTTAACGCGCAAGCGCGAGG
>JBFJTQ010000503.1:0-3517 GCA_041625275.1 Binatia bacterium
CACCCAGCTCTTCGATTCGCCGCGCTAACTCTCCCGCCTGGGAACGCGCCCGGGTAATGACCACGCGCTTTCCGGCTAAAACCGCATTCTTCCCACTGGCCTGGCGCTCCAAATCGACGCTCATGTTAATCGTCTCCGCATCAAACAACCTGCAGCAATTTAGCCAGGATGGTACCCGCGCCTTGATCCAACAGTCGCTCCGCCAGCTCACTTCCTAACTCCGACGCCCGCGAGGGTAAGCCGGAGATCTGTCCGCTCCACAGCCCGAGACCTTCCGGGTCAGCGACGAGGCCCGACAAAGCCAGGTTTTGTCCATCCACGGTGGCCCGCGCCCCCACCGGTACATGACATCCGCCACCCAAACGCTGCAAAAAAGCGCGCTCCGCGACGACCTCCACATAACTCGGCTCGTGGTGCATGCTCGCCAAGGTTTCACGCACCTTATCGCCGGCCCTTGCCTCAATGGCGATGGCGCCCTGAGCGACGGCATTAAGGCACACTTCTGCGGACAGGAATTCCGTGATCCGATCCGCCCGGCCGATCCGCTTAAGTCCTGCGGCAGCCAACACGATGGCATCCATTTCTTCACCATCCAGCTTTCGCAGCCGGGTATCGATGTTCCCCCTGAGCGGCAGGATGGAAAGATCGTTGCGATAGTGCAAAAGTTGAGCTTTTCTTCTCAAACTGCCCGTGCCCACCTTGGCCTTGTGCGGTAAATCCTTGAGCGATAATCCACTCCGGCTGACCAGGACGTCGCGCGCGTCCTCCCGCTCGGGAACCGCGGCCACTATGAGTCCATCCGCCAGCTCCGTGGGCAGGTCTTTCATCGAATGGACCGCTAGATCAATCTCATCCTGCAGCAAGGCATCTTCTATCTCTTTGACGAAGACACCCTTGCCTCCCATCGCTTGAATGGGACCCTCGAGAAACCGATCGCCGCTGGTTTTGATGACGATGAGCTCAAATTCAAGCTCCGGATGTTGGTTCTTGAGCTGCTGCCTGACCCAGTTGGACTGCGCCATGGCGAGCGTGCTTCCGCGAGTGCCGATTCTTATCGAAGCCACAGCCCGGATTCCTCCGTGCATCCGACGACAGGGTTGAGAATTGCCACTGGTCTTGTCACCTATCCTCCAGATCGAAAAGCTTTTTGAGGGTTGCGATGTAGAGCGCGTCGTCTTCCCCTTCCGTCGGTCGCTTCAAATGCGTAATCGGACCGTGGAGGATCTTCTTCATCATGGCCTCTGTCATGTCCTCGACCGCTTTCTTTTGCTTCTCCGACAACCCCCGAAGATTTCCGTTTAAAGATTTCTCGATTTCTTTCTGCCTGATCTCCTCTAGTTTTTCCCGAAAAGCCGCAATCGTCGGGACCTGCTCCAGCGATTGAACCCAGAGGACGAAACTCTCGACCTCATCTCGGACGATGCTTTCCGCCTTTTCCGCCTCGCTGGATCGTTCCAGCAAGTTTTCCTCAGCCACGCTCTTGAGGTCGTCGATGTTGTAGAGATAGACGTTATCAAGCTTATTGATTTGGGGGTCGAAATTTCGGCGGTCGCCGATGTCGATGAAAAACATGGCCTCCTGCTTGCGCTCCCGCAGTACCTTTTCCACCGTCGCCGCATCCACGAGCACTTCCTGAGCTCCGGTACAACCGATCACCAAATCGGCTAGCTGGAGATAGCGTGGAAAATCTTCGAATCGAATCGGACTGCCGTGAATCCGCTCCGCAAGTTCCACCGCACGTTCGAAGGTGCGGTTCGTAACCATCACACTTTTGACGCCGGAACGCTGGAGATGGCGGGCCATGAGATCTCCCATTTTGCCCGCTCCAATGACCATGACGTTCCTGTCATCAAAACGCTCGAATATCCGTTTGGCCAGATCCACCGCGACCGAACTGACCGATACCGCCCGGCTAGCGATACCCGTCTCGGTTCGAACACGTTTAGCGACAAAAAAAGATCGGTGGAACAACCGGTGCAGAACCGCGCCCACCGTGCCTGCTTCGTGCGCAAGGACGTAATGTTCCTTGAGTTGTCCGAGAATCTGGGGCTCTCCGACGACCATCGAATCCAGGCTCGCGGCCACTCGAAAAAGATGCCGCACGGCATCGGAGCCCCGGAAAGTGTAAAGATGCTCATCCAATTCCGTCTCGTTCCTGGACGCTCTGTGCTCGGTGAGGAAATTCGTAATGTCGCGGAAAGCGGATTGACTTTCTTCGACTGCCGCAACGACCTCCACTCGATTACAAGTGGAGAGGATCACCCCTTCACGGATCGTTGGGTAGGCGCGTATCCGCCCTAGAGCTTCTTTGACTTGGGGTTTCTCAAAGGCGACGCTTTCGCGGATTTCGAGAGGCGCGCTTCGATGATTGAGCCCGACTATGACAATTTCCTTTTGCACGACTTACTCGAACCGGCCCCCGTGTCGGCTCGGAAAAATTGCATCCCCTCCCAAGAAGTAGCCCAGGACGACGACAAACCCGATGATCGTCAGAAGGGCGGCCTTTTTCCCCCGCAGTCCCGCCGTAATGCGGCCGTGCAAAAGGGCCCCATAAAAGAGCCAAACAAGGCCGGAAGCGATGAGCCTCGGGTCCCACGACCAATAGCTTCCCCACGCAATGGCTGCCCACAAGCTGCCTGTGAGGATACCGAGGGTCATGAACGGGAAGCCCCACACCAAGAGCATGTAATTCACTCGGTCCAACGATTCCAGAGACGGGAAACGCCTCATCAATGCAATCATGTTTTTGTGTTTGAGGTGACGCTCTTGGAGCAGGTAAATCAAACTCACGCCGAAAGCCAAAGCAAATGCGGCATTGCCGAGAAAGGCCAAAGTCACATGAAGCGGCAGCCAGAGCGTCTTCAACTCGGGCGGAAACTCGCCGCTGCCCCTGCCGAACGCAAAAGCCGCAAGAGACATCAAAAATGCGAGCGGCGCAATGATCGCCCCAAGCACCGTGAGACGGTATTTGAGCTGGATCAAAAGGTAACCTGCGACCATGAGCCAGCTCTTAAAGAAGAGGGCCTCACGGATTTCCGTGATCGCCGGGTATCCCTCCCTGAGAAAATGCAAGGCTAGAGCCACGGTATGCAGGAAAAAAGCACACGAGAGGAGCAGGGGTGGAAGCCGGGAGGCGGTATCTCTCAAAAAAACATAAAAAATAAAACTCGCGGCCGCGATCAGGTACACCGCCGCGGTAATCTTGAGGAGTATGATGTCCATGATGTCACCCGTTATTATATGCTAACTGCCCGCGCCTTCAAGCCACCTGGATGAGCCAGAAGTCTAGGCTCACTATCGTCAGATGGGCAAAAAATTCTCAAACAAGACCGTCCACCGCCAATGAATTCACTGTAGCGTTTTTACAAAGCCTAGAAAGTAACAAGAGATGGTCGATTCCGCGTTTCACTGCAGCATTGGATAAGAAAATGCGGCTCATACGATTCAAGAACGGCTTCCGTTGCTGAAGCCGCAGTCACTGCGGCACTGGGAAATTGACCCATGCTATCAAAACGGG
>JBFJTQ010000504.1:0-3512 GCA_041625275.1 Binatia bacterium
CTGCATGCCGCAGTCGCCCGTCGACGAATTCATCGAGAAATCGAGGGTCAACGTTTTCCCGGCTATAGCAACCGGGGAACAGACTTTCCAATACGGAATCCAAGGCCGCGTAAACTTCGTTGCGCGTGGACAGGCCAATTTTTCCCGCAATCGCGCATAGCGAGCAGGTGTTGTGCAGGCGTTGTTCCAACTGCTGGGCAACAGAGTTGAAATCCTTCGCCAACCAGTCTTTAAACGTTTCTTTTGCTGGCCCCATTTGACAATCTCTTCACGCAGACTCAGATCAACAATAACCCTGCGAATCGCAGGTCCCCGCGCCAGCTAGGACACGCCGTGGGCTGTGCGCGCTCAAGCCTTGGCGGTTTCAACGCCATCAAACATCCCTTCAAAGAGAATCGAACTAAGATAGCGTTCCCCGGAATCCGGCAAAACGGCAACAATCACTTTGTCCTTGAAGTCGGGCAGTTTGGCAAGGCGGCACGCTACCGCCGCCGCCGCGCCGCATGAGATACCGGCAAGAATACCCTCTTCGCGAGTAAGGCGTTTGGCGTATTCGACGGCCTCGCTGTCGGCCACTTGCTCAACCCGATCCATGAGCGACAGATCTAGGACGTCGGGAACAAAACCGGCCCCAATGCCCTGGATTTTGTGCGGACCGGGTTTGAGTTGGGCGCCGGCAAGCTTTTGACTGATAACCGGGCTATTGGCGGGTTCAATCCCAACGGAAAGAATCTTTTTGCCTTTCGTCCCCTTGATGTAGCGTGAAACTCCCGTGATCGTGCCGCCGGTACCGATGCCAGAGACCAGGACGTCGATCTTGCCTTCCGTGTCTTCCCAGATCTCCGGCCCTGTGGTGTTCTCGTGAATGGCAGGATTGGAGGGATTTTTGAACTGCTGGAGCATGACATAGTGGTCAGGGTCGGAGGCGACGAGTTCGTCGGCTCTTGCGATGGCGCCGGGCATTCCCTTGGTTCCCTCGGTTAGAATGAGCTTTGCTCCGAACGCGACAAGAAGTTTTCGGCGCTCGATGCTCATCGTCTCCGGCATGGTCAACGTAAGGGGATAGCCGCGGGAGGCTGCGACAAAGGCCAAAGCAATGCCCGTGTTTCCGCTGGTGGGCTCGATCAGTTCCTTGCCAGGGGTGAGAATGCCTCGTTTCTCGGCGTCCCAAATCATGGCAGCGCCGATTCTGCACTTGACTGAATAGGCAGGGTTTCTTCCTTCGATCTTCCCCAAAACCGTTGCTTTGGCCCCGTCCGTAATGCGGTTGAGTTTTACCAGCGGCGTGCGTCCGATGGAAAAAGAATTATCTGCAAAGTAGTTCGGCATTTCTATCCCCCTCGAAAAAATGTGCTGAGTTTACAATTCAAGAACGAAAACTCCAACTACCTGGCTACTCACTCTACGGTAACCTCGGCATCTTCAATAATGACGGGGTATTTGTAGCCATAACCGAAATCTTTGTCCGTTAGCAGGGTCCCGCGCACCAGAACCGTGTCCCCAACCTTAGCCGTGGCCTTGGTCGTGATCGTAAGATCATTCGCTCCTTGGCCGCCCGTACCGTCCATGAGATGAATCCAGTTTTTGCCCATGACTTGGCTATTGAACTTTACCACTTTGCCGCGCACGGCGATCTTTTTGCCAGTAAGTTGTTTTTTCCCTTTATAAATCTCTGCGACGGTTTTCCCGTCCTTGGGCTTCTTTATCCCAGAGAAGTCGATTTTCTGATCAGCGGTATTTGGGGGAGTGATTTGCGGGTGACCAGACGGCATCTGGCCTGCAGCCAGCGCGGCGCCCTCCGGCGCAAGTTTGCCAACGAAATAGATCACATCAAATGTTCGCTTCAGACTCTGGCTCTCAAATTTCTGCATCGGCATGCCGCCAGAAAAAACGACTTTGTCTCCGGCCTTGATCTGAGCCGTCGGCGCGGCCAGCCAGATCTTCTCCTTGCCCGTATCGACCCTGGCATAGGTATAATTGCTGGCGTTATGGACCTCCAAGACCTTACCACTGCCCGATCCTTGCCCTTGTGACTTCTTATTGATATTGGGCTTTGCCGTCGCCGGCTCAGCGGCACGCAATGAAGTTGGCTCGTATGAGTGGAGAAATGCAAAAAGCCCAACGGCCAGCACACTTACGATGAGATATGTCATTCTAATCACAACGACTCCTTCGAATATACTTCTCTGCTTTGTATCATGTCTTACGGGCGCAGACCATACCACGAAAGCCCGCGATGCAAGCCGGGCGAAGCGCCACGGGCTATCGTTTTTGGTCCCGTGGACTCACTGCGGTTACCTGTTTTAATTAATTCTGGGTTTACTGGCATTACCGAAAATACAGTCTTGGCGGGAGGAACTCGAACGTTACTATAGCTCGCGTGTCAACGATGCCTGCGATTGCTTGATTGCGACGGCAATGTCAAAGCGGCGGGGCTGGAGACCAGAAATTTCTCCAGCCCCGGCAGCAATGCGAAATACGCTCAAACGTTGACGATGACGACTCCCTTCGGTTCGAGGTAATAGTCCAGAGCCTCGGGGCCATGCTCGCGGCCCACGCCGCTGGATTTGACCCCGCCGAACGGCAGCTCGTCATAGCCGTAGTGCAGCGAGTTGACCCATACGTTCCCGGCCTGGAGCTTATCGATAGCTTTGTTGGCGTGCACGAGGTTGCGCGTCCAAATCGAAGAGCCCAGACCATACTCCGAGGCATTGGCCTTCTCGATGGCTTCATCGACGGTCTTGAACGTATAGACCGGCAGCGCCGGCCCGAACACCTCTTCCGTGGTCACGCGGGCATCTTCGGGCACGTTACTGAGAAGCGTTGGCAGGTAAAAGAACCCTTTGTCGGCTTCACCGCCCTTAGGTCGCTCACCGCCAAACAGAGTCTTGGCCCCGCGGGATTTTGCGTCCTCTACCTGTTCTTCGACTTCCTTTCTCTGGGACGCAAGGTGAATCGGACCCATGCGGGTTTCCTTGCTCATCCCGTTACCGACAGTCTTCTTCTTGAGAATCTCAACCAGGCCGCCGAGGAACTTCTCGGCGATGGACTCCTGCAGGAATAAGCGCTTCACGCCGAGACACATCTGACCGCAATTGAAAAAGCGGCCGATGTCGGCCATTTTGACAGCCATATCGAGGTTGGCGTCTTCCATGACAATCATGGGGTCGCTGCCGCCGAGTTCCAGTGTGACCCGTTTAATTTCGCGTCCGGCGACTTCCATGACATGACGGCCCACCGGTGTCGATCCGGTAAAAGCTATGCGGCGGATGAGCGGATTGCGCAGAAGCTCTTCGCCGACGGTACCGCCGGGACCCGTGACCACATTAACGGCCCCCTTGGGTATGGCCTTTTGCGCTTTCCCTTCCCCGTAGGTTGCCTGCTGAATCAACTCGATCGTGCGGATCGTGGCGAGGGGCGTGGTTGTTGCCGGCTTGATAATGATCGTGTTGCCCGCAGCCAGGGCAGGGCCGAGTTTGGTGCCCATCAGGGTGAGCGGAAAATTCCACGGC
>JBFJTQ010000505.1:0-3502 GCA_041625275.1 Binatia bacterium
CCTTTTCGGTGAAGGAGTTGGCTCCCAACATCAGAGGCGATCTGGTGCAAAACACCATTGCTTTGGCGGCGGTGCTGCGCCTGATCGGCATCGAATTCAAGATTCTCGAAGAAATTCTCACCGTGCAGTTCAAGAGAAAAGGCGAGGCCGTCATTGCCGAAAACATCGGTGTGGCCCGCGCCGGCTACGACTACGCTGGCGCGCATTTTAAGCCGTTCGCATTCTCGCTGCCCGACACTGGGAAAAAACTGGCGTTCTTCGAGGGCAACCAGGCCTTGGCAATGGGAGGAGCGGCGGCGGGGGTGCGTTTTTATTGTGCTTATCCTATGAGCCCTGCATCCGGTGTGCTTCACTGGATGGCCCGACATGGGCGCCAGTTGGGCATCATGGTGCGTCAAATTGAAGACGAGATCGGAGTTATCAACGTAGCCATCGGCGCCGCCCATGCAGGATGCCGGGCGATGTGCGCCACTTCGGGGGGCGGCTTTGCGCTGATGAGTGAGGCTCTGGGATCTGCGGCCATGATGGAGATTCCCGTCGTTTGTATCAACGTTCAACGCGCGGGTCCGGCGACAGGCGTGCCGACCAAGACCGAGCAAGGTGATCTCTGGCAAATGTTGGGAGCAGGGCAGGGAGACTACCCACGCATTATTGTCGCGCCAACCGATATACTGGATTGTTTCAAGACCGTGCCCGAACTTTTTAACGTGGTGGATAAATTTCAGTGTCCGGGCATCGTCATTTCAGACCTCTTGCTTTCCGAGGGTCGTTCCAGTGTGGATCCGGCGGAGTTAGACTTCAACGTTCCCATTGACAGAGGTGAAGTCATCGGCCTCAACGGTAGTGTCCCACCCGTCAACGGCGGCTATAATCGTTATCAGCTCACGGATACCGGTATTTCCCCCAGGGCGCTGCCAGGTACCCCCGGTTACACGCACGTGGTGGCCACCGACGAGCACGATGAGGACGGTGTGCTGATCAGCGACGAATTCACCAACCCCCATAAACGGCAGGCCATGCACGAAAAACGGATGCGCAAGATGGAGTCGATACTGCCGCTCCTGGAGCCGCCTAGGATGTTCGGACCGGAAGACGCGGAGGTGACATTAATGGGTTGGGGCTCAACTAAAGGGGTCATTCGCGAAGCCATGCAAAAGTTAGCGAGCGAAGAAGGGGTTCCCGCCAATAACCTCCAGATCAAGTGGATGGTCCCTCTCCATTGCGAAGCAATTACGGCGATGGTTTCCAAGTGTAAAAAGCTCGTCATCGTAGAGAATAATTACAGCGGACAGTTCGCGCGTTACCTGCGCTCCGAGACGGGCATCGCCGCCGACGGTCATATTCGCAAGTACGATGGCGAGCCCTTTATGCCGCATCATATAGTCGATGGCGTTAAAAACATTTTGGCGGGCACAACTCAAAAATATGTACCAGCGCATGAGATTACCGTGTAACAGATCGTCAAAAAATTGATGTCATGCGTCCACGAGGCTCGGCATGAACGGAAATTATCGACTATTTTTACTTTCTGCGTCCACTCCTTCGGCTCAACTCAGGACAGGGCCTGAGCTCAGCCGAAGGATGACTGGAGAGTTTTTTCATCCGTCCGCTAAGGAGTAATTTATGAGCGTAGATAGAGTCGATGTAGAGGCGAGAACCTCCAAGAAGGACCAACAGCCGTCTGCGGGCCCGCGGGTAACCGTCAAAGATTTTAAAGGCAAGGCAGATCCTGACTGGTGCCCGGGCTGCGGTGACTTCGGTGTGCTGACAGCATTGAAACAGGCGCTGGTGGATTTGAATCTGCCCCCTCATCAGGTGATGACCATCAGCGGCATCGGCTGTTCATCGAACCTGCCAGGGTATCTTAGTACCTACGGGATGCATACGCTGCATGGGCGCGCCTTGGCGGTGGCAACCGGCGCGCAGCTCGCCAATCACGATCTCAAGATCATCGTTACCGGGGGCGACGGCGACGGCTACGGTATCGGCGGCAACCATTTTATTCACTCCATGCGGCGCAACGTCGACCTAACTTACATCGTAATGAACAATCAGATTTATGGACTTACAACCGGCCAGATCTCTCCGACCAGCACGAAAGCGATGAAAACCAAGAGTACGCCTGCCGGCAGCGTGGAGAATCCTATCTTTCCCGTTTCCCTCGCCATTGCCGCGGGGGCGACTTATGTGGCGCGGGGGTATACTGGACAGGTAAAACATCTCGTCGATCTCATCAAAGGCGGCATCCAACACAAAGGCTTTGCGCTCATCGATGCATTCAGTCCGTGCGTGACATTCAATCTCGACAACACCCACGATTTTTTTAAGCACCGGACAAAAAAATTAGAAGACATGGGGCATGATCCGACCGACTTCGCCGCGGCCATACAGAAAAGTTACGAGTGGGGCGATGAGATTCCCATCGGATTATTTTGGAAAAGAGAAGATCTTCCCACGCTGGATCAACTCGAGCAGATTCTGCACGAAGGCGGCCCCCTCGCCCGGCGCCCGCTCGGAATATCCCCGGATGCCGCGCAGTCGTTGATTCGCGAGCTCATGTAAATGCGACTTCAACTCGCGGTTGATCGCGCGCCATCGTAGTTTTGATTTTTGATCCTGTTATGGCCGATCTCTGGGGTGCAGCGTCCCTCGTCCCATTTTACCGCTTGAGTTGACTTCCGAAACCGTTACGCGCTACTTGTTTCTCAACCGTAAAAAATTTTCCGGAGAGGTGAAATTCCGTTGAAATCAGAATTCAAAATCATGGATTCCGACATGCATCTACGCGAGCCGAAGGACCTCTGGGAAAAATACATGGCCCCGGAATGGCGTTCTCGGGTGCCGAAAATCTTGAGTTCCACGGCGCGGAGTTCGGCTATGGTGATGATCGACGGAAAAATTTTGCGCGGTTACAACCCGACCTATCGGGGCGGTATTTTCGATGCGACGCGCATCGACGAGGAAATCGCGGATTATCGAAAAAGCGGGTTTGACGCCAAGACCCAGCTCGATGCCATGGATAGGGAGTCTCTGGATGTTGCGGCGCTATATCCCTCCATCGGCCTCGGCATCATGATGCGGGATGACATGGATCCGCAGCTGGCCGCGGCCATTGCGAGAGCGTACAACGATTGGCTGTACGATTTTTGCCGCACCAATCCCCACCGGCTCAAGGGCGTTGCCATGATTCCGCTACATGATCCCGACGAGGCGGTGAAGGAGGCGCAGCGGGCGGTGGGTAAACTTGGATTCGTCGGAGTGTTCGCCAGGCCCGAGCCTTTGCGAAATCTTCCCTGGCACGCGCGTTATTTTGATACTTTGTGGTCCTGTTTGGAAGAACTCGGCGTACCGCTCGGATTTCATTCCGCCGCGGCCGCCGGCGAAGTGGCGCAAATCGGCGATCGATTCGGCGACAATCTACTGCTTCGCCACGTGGTCTCGCATCCGCTGGAGAACATGGTCGCCATGGCGGATATTATCGGCGGCGGGGTGTGCCACCGGC
>JBFJTQ010000506.1:0-3496 GCA_041625275.1 Binatia bacterium
AGAATTTTTTGTTCCACATCTTCGCCCACTCGTCCGAGCAGGCGGGCGGGGCCTTCAGGGGATCCAGATTCTCTTGCGGCGCTGTACGACTTTCGCCCGGAGAGCGTCTTTGAAAAATGCACGAATGCGAAGTCAAATCCACTCGCGGCCACGACTCGGTTCAAGGCTCTCTGCACGACCTCATCCAGTGCAAGGGTCGCGCCCACCTCTCGCGCAATCAAATAGAGGTTTTCCAACTGACTCGCGTGGGCTCGCAGTTGCTCGTCGGCTTTTCGCAGTGGCGTGATATCACGGGCAATGATCGAGGCGCCGATGATGTTTTCCCGGTGATCCCGGATGGGCGACACCGATGCCGAAACGTAGAGACGGCGACCGTCTTTTCGAATTCGTTCGGTCTCGTAGCGATTAATTCCCTTGCCTTGTCTTACATTGGCAAGGAGCTGAGGAATTTCGTTCGGTCGATCCGGGGGGTTCAAGATCGCAATTGGCTGGCCCAAGACCTCGTCCGCAGTGTATCCATAGATGGATTCTGCCCCGCTGTTCCAGCTCGTGATCCTGCCCTCTAAGGTATTGCCAATAATGGCGTCTTCCGAGGACTCGACGATGGCCGCTAATTGGAGTCGGGCTTCCTCCCCACGGGCGCGCTCTCCTATGTAACTGACGACATAGCTCTTCCCAATAAACCAGGCGGTTGCAAGAGCCAATAGCGCTGCAATCCCAAACCACAATAGATTGCGCAGCAGGCTGCGATGCGCCTCGGCGTAGGCGCTATCCATTGGAAGACCCACTAAGACAGTGGTGCGATCGTTCCCCACGGTTGCACTTAAACTCGCGTAGCTGTAAATGCGTTGCACACCATCTAAACCCGATAGCTCCTGGGTGCCCTGGGTTTGATTTCGGATCGTCGTGAAAATTGCCGCTTTGGGGACCGTTTTGCCCAGCCACTTTTCCTGGTCCGGAAAACGAGCTAAGACCGTGGCCCCGCTGTCAATGATCTCCAGCGTTGCGCCTTCGGGAAGGTCGGCCTCGGCGGCGAAAATTTGGAGCCAATTGAGATCCAAAGCCGCAAATACCACAGCGGCGATATTGCCTGTGTCATCGAGCACAGGATGAGCGAAGACCTCGATGGCCTTGCCGCTATTCCGATCGATCTCGTAACCTCCGATCGCGTTTCCCCGCGTCTCCACGGCAGCGCGAAAATAAGACCGTTCCTTGACGTTCGTAAGTTCGGCCAATGCTACGGCACTGCAAGATATATTTCCGTCTGGCTGAATCACGCCTATATTCGCGTAGATTCTGTAAAGCTGCAAAAGTCGCCGAACGAATTGGCGACAGGCAGACGCATCGCCCGTTCTTACCGCCGGCACTTCTGCCAATAGGGTCAAAAGTTTAACCGTTGACTCGATAAGGCGTGTCTGGCGGGCGGCGGCAACCTGAGCGATTCTTTGCCCGCTACCTCGAATGGCAGCAATTCTAAGGTCGCGTTCCTGGGTTGCGGCATAAAGGAGAAGCCCAAGCGCCGGCAGCAGGGCAAGACCCACAAGAACCGCCAAGCGCTTGCGCAGCGCAGCGGCAGGTGAGAAACTTATGCGACGATTGTCATTGGTTGGCGTCAAGTTCTTACAACCGCCTATTGGAAACTTCCAATTTTGTGCCTAAGTCTTCACAGGCAACGTCAGCGTAAAAGTGGGACCCTCACCCAGCTTGGTGGAAACGCTGATCTGACCACCAAGAAGCTCGCTGAATTTCTTGGCGATGAACAGCCCCAGGCCTGCCCCGGTGTAGCTGCGGGTAATGGAGCTATCCAATTGCTGGAACTGTTCGATAATCCCCGCAATGGCTTCCTCCGGAATACCGATCCCCGTATCGGCGATACGGAATTCGACCCTGCCTGGATCCGGCAAAATCTTGGAAGAAATGATGACCCGGCCGCGCTCGGTGAATTTGATAGCGTTGTCGAGAAGGTGGGAAAGGATACACTTCAGTTTTTTCCCATCGGTTTTGACGACCGGCAGGTTTGCGGAATTCTCCCAAACAAGATCGATTGGCTTGCCTTCCGGGACAGAGAACTCCGACCTTAGGTCGCCGAGCAATTCTGTCAGCCCGACTTCCTCGCGCTCGAATTGGGCGGTTTCGGCTTCGATGCTGCCCGCCTGCAACATACTCATGACAAGGGCCATCAGATCGTCGGAGCATCGTATGACCTCCTCCAGCCCTTTTATTTGTTCTTCCGTGACGGCTCCAAGGAATCCTTCTTGCATCAAACTGACATATCCCATGATGACGTTGAGCGGCGTTTTGAACTCATGGGACATTACGCTCAAGAACTCGGACTTAACATGATTGGATTTTTCCAAAGCGGCGTTGACCTTCTGCAACTGAGCGGACTGATCTACTATCTGCAAGTAGAGTTGGCAGTTGCGAATTCCATTGTCTCTATTAAAGGGGTCATTAAGGCGGGTGCAATAGAGTCCGTGGCCCGGCGTATCGTTGTCCCAAGCGGCGGAAACAGACACCACCAATGGCAAAGCAATCAACAGAATCACACCACGGGAGGCTCGGCTTCGAAGTCGCGACACAGATGCCGTTTTCACGCTTTACCACTCCTCCAATCTCAACTCCCCGTTGACGCATTCTCTGTTCGCAACCCATTGCCTGAGCTGCGTTTCACGCACGCGCCATTGCCCTCCAACCTTGAACGCCGGAAGATCACCGAGCTTGATCATTCTCTGCAGGGTGCGTTTTGAGACTTGGAGAAGCTGCGCGGCCTCAGCCAGTGTCAACAGGCGGATGTCTTCTAACTTGTTGTCCATAAGGTACTCTCCAACGGGGGCCGTTACGCAATGGGAATGCCACGACCGGAGAGCCTCTAAGTAATTGTTTTAGCTAAGGTAGATTTGACGTGAGCGACGGATCATAGGCACAAAACTGGACAGGCCTGGACAGATCGGGACTGAATTTGCATGTGGCGACGAGCAGTACGCATGGCGCGGCGACCGGGCCGCTCTGAGATCATGCGCACAAAAAATAATCCGCGGCGCGCATTTCTGACCCGTGTTGTTGCGATTTGAAAAAGGAAAAAGTTGGCGGCCATTACTGCTGATAAAGCACCGCTCCGGCGTTGCGGCTATCGTACCCGCCAAGAGCGGCGACGGCCCTTTTGAACGCGTCGGACCGTATGGTGGAAACGAGGACGGCTCCTCTCTCCGACTCGAAGAACGAGCGCATGAACAGCAAATCATATTCTTCGCTCGCTACCGGAATGAAATCTAGACCTAGCGCCTCCGCCGCCGCCCGCACTCCGAGTCCTGCATCCGCCAGATCACTCGCCACGGCCACAGCGACTGCCATGTGAGTCAACTCTTCGCGCTCATATCCCTGGATCGAATTCGGCTCGATCCCCAACTTTTTGAGCTCATAATCCAGCAACACCCGCGTGCCCGAACCCGGTTGACGATTGACGAACCGAAGTCTGCGACCCGGCAAATCGTGCAGC
>JBFJTQ010000507.1:0-3495 GCA_041625275.1 Binatia bacterium
CCGTTTAGGGACGGCTCATTCGACGGCGTCATGACGGCTTTCGTTCTGAGAAACATCTCAGATCTTCGATTGTTTTTTGAACAAGCCTTTCGAGTATTAAAGCCCGGCGGAAAATTGGTATCCCTCGATATGTTTCCTCCTCCGCAAGGGTTGTTCTCCTCGTTCTACAATGTCTATTTCCATCGCGTGATGCCCTGGGTCGGCGGACTGCTGGCGCGCGACCGCAGCGCCTATCAGTATTTGTCCGATACGGTTCGAAAATTTGATCCTCCCGAGGCAATTACGGAAATGATCCGAAGGTGCGGGTTTGATCGGATCTTATGCCGCCGGTTCTTGGGGGGAGCTGTCGCCCTACACGTGGCGGAGAAGCCGCCGTCAAGCTAAGATGCAGGGGTTTTCCAGCAGCTTTTTGCTATTCTTCCATCAGCTCGCACTCGGTGGCATGTTCGCCCTTGCGGCGACGCCGTTCCACGAGCTCGACAGGGCCTTCTACAAGTCTACAGGCGGGGTCCTCTTGGTTGTCGCCATCATGGGTGCGTGGGGCAAGGCTCATCTCTATTGGGAGATTCTCTCCAAAGAGATGCAATACGCAACGATAATCGAAGGCCTGTTGCAACTCTTATTTGTCGCATCGCTGGCCGGCTATATCATTTCGCTCTGGGGTGAGCACCAAACGTTCAGAGCAAAGAGTTTTGCAGCTTCTATACTGACGGGGCTCGCCGGTTTAGTGCTGAGCGCCCACGCTTTTTATCTTGCACCGTTTTTTTCCATGGAAACACTGCTCTACCCTATCGCCTTCGTTTTATCGTCGTTGCTCCTTGGAAGTGTAACGGTCGGGATGCTCATCGGGCACTGGTACTTGATCGATACCGGACAAAACCTCGACCCCTTCGTGCGTATCTACAAATTCTTTGTGATCGCCCTCATTTTCCAAACCGCCTTTCTCATCTTGTCCGTCCCTGTCCTTTATCTCACTGGGGCCCCCGAGACACTTACGGCGATTGATAAAACCTGGCGGGACCATTTTACGCTGTTCGCAATCCGCGTCGTGATCGGTCAAATCGCTCCCCTGGCGCTATCCGGAATGATATGGCGGACATTGTTGATTCCTCACACCATGGCCGCCACGGGTTTGTTCTATATTGCTTTGCTCGGCGTCTTTGTGGGAGAGATTCTGAGTAGACAGATTCTGGCCTTAACTTCCCTGCCGTTCTGAATTCGAATGCGGAGATGAAATCGGCGATTCCGGGTAGGTTTTGATTTTGGTAACCCTAAGGCCGCTGGGAGTCCATCCTAGATCATATCCCACCCGCTGTCCTTCTCGCAGATTCTGGGGAGACTTGACTTCACCGCAGAGAATGACGAGCTCGTATGAAAACGGGATTTCTCGGCCGCTTTCAGTTCTGACGATACCGGTGTTGTTAGAAGGAAACAGTTTCGTAACAACGCCGTGATGGTACAAATCATCGGCCGACCATGGCGGCTGATCTGTGTCGTGTTGACTCATGGAACCGGTTTAATACCTGTTGGGCAGCGGCGTAGCGCCTGCCTTCGCAGAACTCCGGTGACTTCGGAGACCGGCGAATAAGCAGGGTCGTTAATGCGCGGCA
Organism: Binatia bacterium; assembly: GCA_041625275.1. GTDB lineage: Bacteria > Desulfobacterota > Binatia > UBA9968 > UBA9968 > JBFJNS01. The sequence continues at coordinate 1,611 of JBFJTQ010000507.1, forward strand.
AATAACCAGGAGAGTGGCTAACGCCGACATCGACATCAGGCGAGATTCATTGTATGAGCGGATGCTTTTGGCCCGCAATTCTTCCTTGGAGCTCCATTAGCCCATCGAGAACTGCTTCCGGACGCGGCGGACAGCCCGGCACATAGACATCAACGGGAATGATCCTGTCGATCCCTTGAACGGTGGCATAATTGTCATAAAATCCACCGCTGGCGGCGCATGCGCCGAAGGCCATGACCCATTTCGGCTCCGACATTTGTTCGTACACCCGCTTCAACACGGGAGATAGTTTATGATTCACAGTGCCGATCACCATCAATAAGTCCGCTTGTCTGGGGCTGAAGCGCGGCAAAAGAGCGCCGAAACGGTCTATGTCATAGGGAGACATAGAGAGTGACATGTATTCCATCGCACAACAGGCCGTCGCGAATGGATACGGGAACAGCGAATACTTTCGCGCCCACCCAACAGCTTTGTCCAACCGCGTCAACACCACGGTTTCAGCCAAAAGCCGGTCGTGCCCAAACTTTTTATCTAACGCAGTCTTATTCGGCTCCATTTTCCTGATAAACTCATCGCATTTAATAGTCTCTAACCGCCTATGGGCTACATGCAAATAACCGTACTATTTTTCATTGTTGGAAACAACTTCTCCGGACACTCCTAAGGTGTCGGGGGCTCTGGCCTCCTCCCCGCTCCGACGGGAAGAATTCCCGCGCGTCCGTTAGGTTCTCCCGCAGAGACGACTCAATACTGACTCGCAGGGCGTCCTGCAGGCCTCATGCCCTATACTGCGAAGTGCTATGCTTTGTAGATATTGCGCGTGCTTGGCGCAACCTCGTTTAGAGACGAAATCCCATATGCCGAGCCTTGCTCAATGCCTTGTCGCAACTTGAAAGCTTCAGTTGAATCAGACCTTTACAACGTTTATTGCTTGAGGCCCCTTCTCTCCCTGCGTGATCTCAAACTCTACCGTTTGCCCTTCGTTAAGGGTCTTAAATCCGTCACCCTGGATGGCACTATAGTGAACGAATACGTCACCGCCACCTTCCTTTTCAATGAACCCATAACCTTTCGAGTTGTTAAACCACTTCACCTTTCCAGTTGTCATTCCCGAGACCTCCTCGTCCACGAAGCCATCATAACACCACGCAGACGCACATCACGCGGCAGTCTCCAACGCCACAGTTGCCCATGTCATTACCGGGTCTCCGCATAGCACCTTGACCACCACTTGGAGACTGAGTTCGCGGTTCCGGTCCAGGGCTACACCGAAGACGAGGCCACCCTTTTCTTCGAAACGGACATTAGATAAAGGTAAGCGTCATTGTCAAGAAAAAAATTTTTGCCGGCCGAAAGGTAAGACCATGAAACGGAAGAAAGTTCTTCAAGTCGCCGTTGTCGGGGGCTCGGATGTAGACGCGGAAGCTCTGTCTCTGGCAACAGAAGTGGGTAGCGTGATTGCCGAGTTGGGAGCCATCATCATTTGCGGCGGGCTCGGCGGGGTCATGGAAGCCGTCGCCCGTGGCGCGAAACTCCATAACGGACTAACAATCGGGATCCTTCCAGCGTACTCCCATGAAACTGCAAATGAGTTTATTGATATCGCCATTCCAACCGGTATGGGCCACGCACGTAACGTCTTGGTCGCCTCTGCTGGCGACGTGGTCGTTGGGCTTCCCGGCGCTCACGGAACCCGGGCGGAAATCTCCATCGCTCTTATCTTGGGCAGGCCCGTCTTCGGCCTGCAAGCGTGGAACGATATTCCTGGTGTCCGCCCTGTCGCCAGCCCCGCCGCTTTGAAGCAATCCCTTCTGCCCATTATTTGAGCAACACCTAACTTGCTGGAAATATACATCAAATCCTCGCATGGCCCGTAATTTTC
>JBFJTQ010000508.1:0-3477 GCA_041625275.1 Binatia bacterium
GGCCCGGTTCATCTGGAGACGGTTTGTGACATTCTCGAGGGAGCCATACTGAAGAGAAAAGCGCTATGGGGCCGTCCCGATGGAGTCGCGATCATTGCCGAAGGCTTGTTGGAACGAGTGCCGCCTGCGGAACTTACAAACATCAAGGGCGTGCGCATCGTCCACGACAGCTATGGCCATCTCCGCCTCGCTGAATTGGATCTAGCTTATATTCTGAAGACTCTGGTGGAGCAGAGGTTCGCCGCCCGAGGCGCATCGATTGGCATAGTTCACAAGAATATAGGTTACGAGGTACGCTCAGCTTCGCCGATTGCTTTTGATTGCGAGTATGTGCGCGCCCTGGGATACGGCGCGGCGGAATTCCTGCTCAAGACGACCGCGAAAGCCAGCTTTATGAACGGTGCGCTAGTTTGCATTGTGGACGGCCAGATCAAACATCTCGACTTTGCCAGCTTGCTCGATCCGAAAACGGGAAAGTCACGTATTCGCCTGGTGGACATTGACAAGCCGTCCTACAGGATCGCGAGAAAGTATATGATCCGTTTGGAGAGAGAAGATTTTGAAGATCAGGAAAAACTTCTCGCGTTGGCCCAAACGGCGTCAACGACGACCAAGAGCTATTCCACCGACGAATTCAGGGCGAAGTTTGCCTATCTTGCAACGGATCTTCGCGGGGGGACGTAACGGGAGCATGGATGGCAACAAGGGTTGCTGTTAACGGATTTGGCCGAATCGGTCGTTTGGCGCTGCGGGCGATGCTTGAACGCCATAAAGGGGATCTTGCCGTAGTGGCCGTGAACGATTTGGCCGACCTGGAAACCAACGCGCATCTTTTTCGCTACGACTCGACCTACGGCAATTATGGTGGCAGGGTCGAAACCGGGAAAGGCGCGATGAAGATCGACGGTCGAAGCATCGCAGTACTGAATGAAAAAGATCCTTCGCGTCTTCCATGGCGCCGGCTTGGAGTCGACATTGTGATCGAGTCCACCGGCGTTTTCACCCACGCAGCGCAGTTGCGCGCCCATTTGGCGGCGGGGGCCAAAAAGGTCATCATCACGGCACCAGCCACTGGCGACGATGTCACGGTTGTCTTGGGTGTCAACGATTCTGCTTACAACCCGCGTAAACACCATATCGTTTCCAATGCGTCGTGCACGACCAACTGTCTGGCACCAGTCGCGAAAGTTCTGCAGCAGAGTTTTGGCATAGGCAGTGGACTGATGACGACAATCCACGCGTATACGAATGATCAACGTATTTTGGACCTCATGCACAAGGACCTGCGCAGGGCTCGCGCCGCGGCCATGAATATCGTCCCAACCTCCACAGGCGCGGCGCAGGCGATCGGCTTAGTGTTGCCGCAACTCAAGGGCAAGCTCCATGGCATTTCGTTGCGTGTGCCGACGGCGACAGTGTCGGTGATCGATCTCGTCGTCAATCTCAGGAAACGAGCCTCTGCCGAGCAAATCAACGCGGCCCTGAAGAAGGCTGCTGAAGGCCGGCTCAAAGGCATTCTCGCCTATTGCCACGAGCCCTTGGTTTCGAGCGATTTTCGTGGTAATCCGGCTTCCTCGGTAGTAGATGCCTTGTCTACAGTGGTGCTAGACGGAAGGATTGCAAAAATTATTGCGTGGTATGATAACGAATGGGGCTATAGTTGCCGCGTGGGCGACCTTGCAACCTTAATGGCCCAGAAAGGGCTCTAGGAGGAAAACCCAAATGATCGCCAAGGAAATTATGACCAAAGATGTCATTATGGTCAGTCCGACGACAACGGTCAGGAACTTGGCTATGATTCTAATCAAGAATCAAATTAGCGGCGCACCCGTCGCGGGCCGAAACGGAAAGATTGTCGGTGTCGTCTCTGAGGCCGATATTGTGGCCAAAAAAGGCAAGGACGTCAAAGCGATCATGAGCAAGAAAATCATCAGCGTTAGCGAGCAGACCTCCGTCGAAGAGATCGCCCGGCTTATGACGACGCATAAAATCAAAAGAATTCCTGTCATGCGCGGCGACGAGTTGGTCGGGATCGTTAGTCGCGCGGATATCGTAAGTGCCATCGCCCTGGGGAAACACGTGGCCCTCAACACGCCGGTTTATGACCTATAAGTCGTTTTGCCACAAAAGTTGTCTAACACTTGAGGCTTAAGACCCAACGCCCTCACGGCGCGACGCTGTCCGCCCTTAATGCACGGTCGAAAAACGTTGTCGGTCTCTAAGGTTAGACGGGGGACTAACCTCTGGACACGAGCTTGCCGCTTTTACTATAAGAAGTAACTACATCTGGAGTCATCTATGTCGAATTGGTTTCCAGAAAACGTATCTACCTTTGGCGGCGATGTAGATGCTATCTTTTACTTCATCTATTACATCACCGCTTTCTGGTTTGTATTGACCGAGGGCGTCTTGCTTTACTTTTTGTTGCGCTACCGCCGCCGACCAGGACGCCGAGCCGCTTATGTCACCGGCGACAGCCTGAACCAGCTCGCCGTCTTGCTGATTCCCCTCGCGATCGTATTTGTCCTGGATCTCTGGATCGATTTTCGCGGCGCCGAGGTATGGGCAAAGATCAAGGGACAGGCGCCACCGAGTGACATCGTGGTTCGGGCCGTCGGCAAGCAGTTCAATTGGGAGTTCACCTATCCCGGGCCTGATGGCGAATTCGGCACCGCGGACGACCTTCAGATGAACAACAGCCTGCACGTTCCCGTTAATAAGGTTGTGCACGTCACACTGACCTCGCAAGACGTCATCCACAGTTTTTTTCTCCCCCATTTGCGTCTCAAACAGGACGCCGTACCGGGGCGCGAGATCAGGGTTTGGTTCGAAGCGACAAAGCCGGGGGAGTATGCGATTCCCTGTGCAGAGCTTTGTGGCTTTGGCCACTCCGGAATGAACGGCACGCTTTACGTGCACACCCCCGAAAATTACGCAGCCTGGGTGAAGGAACGGTGGACCAAAAACGGCTCGTAAGGCCTCATTCAAAACTTTTTAGCAGAGGTAAATTCAACCGTGAGCAACCACAAATCGACCCCGCATGATGATTCTAGGGGATTCTGGAGCCGTTGCGTCTTTTCCACGGATCATAAGGTCATCGCGAAACAATATTTATCCCTGGCTCTTTTCTGGGCATTGCTGGGCGGCGCGACGGCATACTTGATACGCTGGCAACTTGCTCATCCAGACACCGAGGCTCCCGGCTGGGGTTATATCGCGCCGGATGTGTACAATGCGCTGATAACGATGCATGGCACCATCATGGTCTTTTTTGTGGCCATGCCGATCCTGCTTGCGGCCTTCGGGAATTATCTCATTCCGCTCATGATTGGCGCGCGGGATATGGCCTTTCCGCGGCTGAATATGCTTTCATTCTGGGTGTTTTTTCTCGCCTCCGCGGTGCTTATCGCCTCATTTTTTGTGCCTGGCGGTCCGGCTGCGGCCGGCTGGACGGGCTATCCTCCTCTTTCCGCAAAA
>JBFJTQ010000509.1:0-3473 GCA_041625275.1 Binatia bacterium
CACTTCTGCCGTCGCCAGCGACGCGTACCGACGATCTGGCCTCAGCCCCGGTCATGCGGACGCGACCTCGGCAGGCGGCCCGCGCAGCCCGTTGATCAGTCCGAGGATAACGGGTTGCGATGTCCGGTGTGCCTCGACAAGTTGAAGCCGCCGGCCACCTCTGCATTGCCGACGCTCAGGGCCGAGGGCAGCTTATCGCCGAGTTCAAGAAAGGGCGCTCAGGGATCGTAAATGCACTTTTTTAACGACAACGCCGCTCGGGGCGTGGACTTCACCCCGCGTTTTGTCCGGGCATCATGCAGCTCTGAGATCAAGTTGATCCCTCAATACAGTCGCCAACTGTTGCCTATTGAAGGGTTTGCTGATCAGGACACGGTCCGATTGCAAGAACCCATTACTCCGTGCGGCTTCAGCCGAATATCCGGACATGAACACTACCTTCAATCCGGGACGGGCGGCGCGCGCCTCCTCGACAAATTGCGGCCCGCTCATATCGCCTGGTAAGATTACATCGGACAGTATGATGTCGACTTCATCGTTGTTTTCCAGTGCTTTCCGGGCGCTTGCTGCATCAGGAACATCGATGACCCTGTATCTTAGGCTTCTCAACAGATTTACCGCCAGCGATCGGACTTCGTCGTCATCCTCAATGACCAATACGAGCTCGCTCCGGCCATATGGAACGACTGTTTCCGCGCCTTCCGTTAGTTTAGCCTGCTCTGCGGGCATGGCGCGAGGCAGGTACAGCCTCACTGTCGTTCCCTTACCTTGCTCGGTGTAAATGCTTAGATCGCCTCCGGACTGTCTGGCAAATCCATAGACCATCGAAAGACCCAAGCCGCTGCCCTTTCCCACCTCTTTGGTTGTAAAAAATGGCTCGACGGCACGCGCCAGAACATCGTCTGTCATTCCTACTCCGCTATCGCTTACGGAAAGCATCACGTAGTCTCCATCCAAAGGGTCGGAGTCGTCGGCGAAGCGCACGTTCTCTAACTGCACATTTCCACATTCTACGGTCAATTTTCCACCGTTCGGCATCGCATCTCTCGCATTGATCGCCAAGTTCAAGAGTGCGTTTTCTACTTGCCCAGCGTCCGCCAGCGCTTCCCAAACATCTTTGGTGTCGATCATCTCCAGCTCGATCGTCTCGCCCAGGGTGCGCGTTAGCAATTCCGACATCCCCGATACCAAGTCCCTCAAGTCGATTACTCTTGGCCGGAGTGGCTGGAGCCTCGAAAATGCAAGGAGCCTTTGAGTTAACTCAGCACCGCGTTGAACAGCGCGAATGATAGAGTTCGTAAGAGCGGTGTTGCATAAAGAATCTTCCGCGAGCAATTCAGCATTTCCTGCTATCACTGCAAGAAGATTATTGAAATCGTGAGCGACACCGCCCGTCAACTGACCGACCGCCTCCATCTTTTGCGCTTGTTTTAGGCGCTCTTCTGCTAATCTGTGCTCAGTGACATCGATTAAGGTGATCATTACCCGCCCATAATCCTTTTCATAACCTGTAGCGACTGACCAGCGCGCCATTGCTACGCGCTCTTCCCCATCGGCGCGTTTCACAATCGTCTCAAACTCAAGGCAGGTTTTCCCGTTGCGGATGGCGGAAATAATATTTATCATATTGTTTATATCTTGGTCGTTTCTAATTCTTGTAATAGATGTCAAGAGCTTCTTATTATTTTCGATTCCATAGAGCTTCAAAGTTGCCATGTTTGCATCGACAACAACTATCTTATCAGCGCATTTCTTGACAAACTCGGGATTCAGTTCGAGGAAGTTCAAAAACGCGTTCCCGTCTTCCATACCAAGGACGCTTTCGAGCTCAGCCTTCACTTCGGTGTAATCTTCCTCGCGAATTGCGATGGGCTCGCTCTCGAACAAGTTTCGGAAGCGCGCCTCACTCCTCTGCAGCATTGCCTGAACTAGTCTACGCTCCGCAATTTCCTCACGAAGCGTCTCATTGACCGCTTCGAGCTCCTTTGTCCGCGCGGCCTCAGCTGCATGTACTTCCTCGAGATCGGCTGTCCGCTCAGCTTCCGCCGCACGTGTTTCCGCAATTTCTTTCGCCATGAAATTAAAGCCACTTTCAAGGTAAGAGAGTTCTCGAACTTGCAAAATCGAGCGACGTTTCTGCACTCGCACATTGCTTTCACCCTGCGCTACCCGAAGTGTCGCGATTGCAACCCTATCTATCTGCCGCGCACCCCGCGTGGAGACCCATGCCGCAATCAGAGTGACAAACATCAAACCTGCAACAAGAACGACGACTGCATAACGATTGATCCGTGCGGCTGACTCCTCAAGTTCCTGAAGTGGCTGGGGCACCATCACTCCCCAGCCAGGGCCTTCGACCACAGTGAATCCGGCAATCATGTCGCCCTGGAGCGCAGGCGAATAAAACGTCTCTACACCGCTTTCACCGGCGAGCATTCTTTGCACCGCTGAAACGCTAGAGATGTCGACTGCTCTGCGCGTCCAATCGTCAAGAGGATGGGCGATTACCCGCCCGCTTCCATCCACGATCGCGGCATGTCCCTTGCGCCCAAAGCTGATCCGCTTTTGCAACTCTTGAAAAAAAGTCGTTCGTATCGAGCCAATCACTAAGACATCTTGCACTTTTTTGACCAAATAGATTCTCGGTTCCTCTCCCTCAGGCGCAATGACATTCGATAATGCAACATCATCGCTGGACGCGAGATCACGAAAGAGTTGCAAGCGATCAGCGGGAACGGTCCACGGACACGGCTGCAGATTTCCAAGAAAAGAACGCTTAACAATGCCAGATAACGGGTCGATGACGCAGACATGCCTGAAATGGAGATTCGAGAAGATATCTTTTGCATACTCAGCCTCTCCGCTTGCGATCCTCGGTGCGAAGGTCCTGAAAACTGAAACAAGTTCATTATGATATGTTGAAAGCGCGGAGCCTAGATTTTTCGCGAGAAGAAGATGGCGTTCTTGAACCTCCTCTATTTTGTTCTGCAAGGCCGCGGAGTGCGGCCAAAGCCAAAAGAGCGCCACCGGCACTACCGATGCGAACAAAAAAGTGAATATCAGCACAGTCCGTATCTTTACCTTCATCACGCTGGCTCGCCACATATCAACAGCACATCTAGACTATTCCCGCACAAATGCTTGGCAAGATTATGTTCAAAAATCATGTTTGTTTGCAATGAATTGCAATCGTGAGTGGACGTTGCTCATTAGCTGTAATTATTGCTGCTTTTTAGCGCGTTAATCGTTTCCCGAAGGCCTCGAATATTGCGATTTGAATGGGTAACCGTGCCCATCCGACTGGACAGCCCCCACTGAGTGGTCCACCGAATTTGTTAGTGCATGACCGGCCTCTGGTCCATTGGGATGATGCTTTCCGGCGCCGGTGGGCGGTATCCGAGGGCGCTGTGCGGGCGGAGCGTGTTGTAGTGACGTCGCCATTGCTCGATGAGGATCTGGGCTTCGCGCAGGGA
>JBFJTQ010000510.1:0-3468 GCA_041625275.1 Binatia bacterium
CGTAGACGATCAGCAGCGGAACCTCGATCCGCCGAATCATCTTCTCCACTGCGGCCTTGCTCGTCTCGACGTCTCGGTAGCTGAGAAATGTCTTGGCGGAAGTGATGATGACCTTGCCTTCGCGAAAGGGGAGAAGCTTGATTTCATGTCCCTTCCCCCGCGCGACCAGCTCGCGGCATTCTGCGGCAAATGTTTCGTAAAGCGTGGGGCCGAGAAGAGATTCCCTTGTGACGGCAGGAATGTCGATGTGAGGCCCATACACACCCACCGCCCTAATTGAAAGATCAGGGTTGTCTCCTTGATAATACTCGACGATGGGAGTTCCCAGGCTGTGTCCCACCAGGAAAAGATTATCGAAGCCTCGCTGCTTCATGAACGAGACAGCATCGGCGACTTCAGCGACCGCGCTTTCGAACTCTGACGTGCGGAAACTCTCTCCCGAATGAACCCCGTTGTAGCCCAGCACCGCATATCCCTCTTCGGCCAGAGTGCAACCAAGAAACATCGTGGGCTCGGAATACCAATAGGATTCGACCCCATGGACCAAAATCACGCCCGTCGCGGGCTCCTCATATGTCTTCGGGTCAGGAGAGAATACGCCGCCCTGCACGTCTCTGCCACCGCTTGGAAACTCCACCAGTTCAAAGCGGATCCCCTTTTTAGGTAGAAAGCCCATGATACCGATCTTTGCGCTCTTAGCGCCGTTTTCTGCAATCCAAAGCGAACTTATTTCTTTCCGCTGCAGTTTGCTCGTTCGAGCAAATGCTGTTCATCTCCGTGTGCGTCTTCACGCTGTAGGCCTCTCAGGCATCGCACCCAGCCATTGCTGTTTGCAACCAGCGTGTCGTTGGCAGACTTGCCATATGGGCATCACCAACGGCGCATGAGACGCCGCGGACGCCAATGACGGGCGCGGTGGGCCGCGATGTAGTCAGCGCGCGCGAACAGCTTGATCAGAACGACGCCTGCGACGAACCCGCCGATATGCGCCCAAAAGGCGACGCCGCCCATGCTGCCTCCAACGGTGGCCAGCCCGCTGACAAACTGAATTAGAAACCAATAGCCAAGCATGACCCAGGCAGGCAGAGCCAACGAAGTAATGAAAAAACCAAGAGGCACCAACGTAAAGACGCGAACGTTTGGATAGAGGATCAGATAACCGCCCATGACACCGCTGATGGCTCCCGAGGCGCCGACCATGGGCACGGCTGAGCTCGGATCTGTAACGACTTGTCCGATGGCCGCCGCTAGTCCGCACAGGAGATAGAAGGAAACGAAGCGAAACCGCCCCATGGAATCCTCGACATTGTTGCCGAAAATCCACAAGAACCACATGTTTCCCAATAAATGCATCCATGACCCATGCATGAACATGGAAGTGAAAAGATGCGAGATCTGACGACCGGGGTCTGTGGCGCAAATCAATCCGGGGCCTACGGGGAAGCGCGTCCCGACAGGCAGTGAAGCGGTCAACTCACCGGGAACCAGTCCAAACTCGCACACGGACCGCGCGAGGGAGATTGTGGTGCCCGCCCCTTGCAATCCAATCCAAGCTAAAACGTTCAGGCCAATAAAGATCCCGGTGATTATGGCGGGACGCAGAGTCTCGTTTTCGTCACGATAAGGAAACATAGGCGTTTGTCATTAAGTGCCGATTGGTTGATCTCTTAGGCCGCGCATCCAAAGCCTGAAGGACGGGCCATCCGTTCGAAGGCAATGAGTCATTTCTCTCGGGAAGCCTTCAAGGCGACAGTCTACAGCGGACATGCGAAAGGAACGCAAAGCTATCGCCAGGATTGCCGTCGTTATTGTAACGGCGCGTTCCGCATACGCGTCCGCTCACGGTTTCCTACAGACGGTCTTTTTGTGTGGTATTCCTGGAAACCCATCAGCAATCTGGGCAAGTGGTTTCTCGCCCGTCCCGAATAGCCAACAATGGCCAAAAGGACGATTGTGCCGCTCTCAGCTTTCCAATTTTGCAAATCCTCGTCGGCTCCAGGCGAGAACCAGATTTATCACATTACTTAGCATACAGGTAGCCTCCATACTATGACACGCGTAAAGCTTTCCATCACAAGCGAAGAAATTTGGATGCCCGCACATGCATGCGCGGCGCGAGCGCGTTAGGCTGAATATTTGTGTTGAGATGCTTTGTCTCCATTTAGGACTTAATCGGACGTCGAAAGCAAAGGCTCCACCCGAGAGCGGCACTCAATTTCTGAGACAACACTCGCAGGATGAAGTAGCGGCCGGTTTTTTCTCGCGCGTTTTAGTGCCTAGTTTTATCCAGCTAGATTCGTCCGGCCCGTGGCTTGACTCAACGAAACGAGGTGCCTATCAATGGGTGAAACCTTCAGTATAAGGTTGCTCCGTCGCTGCTCGTAATGAGAAATGGATGGATACACAGGGAGATTTTAGCCGCGCGCGATGCGCCCCATCTCGGTAAATCACGAATAAATTCAGTACTGTTGCGATGTGGCGGAAGTCATGCGAGCTGGCCCAATTTTTGTCGACTCCAGGGCTGGTCATCGCTCGCGGAAATTGATATATGAAAGCGTCTGTCTAAAATTACGCGCTTGTGAAGATTTAGAGCTCGCCAGCAAGCTGATTTGCTTCGTGCGCGTTCTGGTGTCAAATCTTCGACCTCGCAAAGCGCTAAGATCATGCGGTTTTGGAAAAAGAACTCAAGGTCCAACCATTCCTCGACGTCAGTCATTGATCATGGCTGCGTGGCGGAGGGCAGGCTTAACTTCGTCGGGACTCTTGCGATGAATGGCCAGTTCAGGGGTGAGGTCCTAACTTCGGACACTCTCCTCGTGGGAGAGAATGCCGAGGTGGAAGCAGCGGTCCAGGTGGGAGTCGCCGTCATCTGCGGACAGGTCAGGGGCGACATCACCGCCAGGGAGCGCGTCGAGCTCCGCAAGACAGCTCGTATCTACGGCAACATTGCGACTCCCGTACTCGTGCTCGAAGAAGGCGTGGTCATCGACGGACAATGCAAAACAAACCTCGAGGAGGCTTCGAAACTACATGGACATGAATGAGAGTTACGCCGTCATAATCTTGAGGGGAACGAAAACGCATCGCTTTGCTGTTTCGAAGTCGAGTGTGCGTTGTCTCCTATGGACCGTACTGTTGCTGTTCGTTTGGGGTGCATCGTCTTTGAGCGAGTACGTTGCGCTACAGAAGAAAAGAGTCCAGGAAGTCATTACGCGGGCGCAAGCACAACGCGCGAGCGTATCCGGCTTGCGCGAGAAAGCCGGCGAAGTCCGGGAACTTCTCAGTCGCTGGAAAGGCTTTCGGGAGAGAATCCAGGCAGCCCTCCCGCGTCGGTTCAGGGCAGCAGCCGGTGACCGGGGCGCAGATGAGGAGCTGCACCAGATCCTCGCATCCCTGCAGGGGGAACTCAAAGAGATGCTCTCCTCCTTCCCGTCTGAGTGGCCCGTGCCGGGAAAGGTCGTCTCCGGC
>JBFJTQ010000511.1:0-3467 GCA_041625275.1 Binatia bacterium
GGCGGGAGGCGTTGCGCCTCACATTGGCGGCGGGCGCGCTGGCCGTGACCGGAGGCTATTCGATGGCAATTTCGATGATGCGCAGGGCGATACCGCGTTCGGGAGAAGCGCTGCCGGTTATCGGCCTTGGCACCTGGCAGACCTTTGACGTCGACGGCAGCGCGTCGGCCCGCGCGCCGCTCAGAGACGTGTTGCGGGAATTCGCCAGTCTTGGCGGCAGCGTTATTGATTCCTCACCGATGTACGGTCGTTCGGAAAACGTCGTGGGCGATCTTGCCGCCGACCTCAATCTTAGGCCGCGGTTGTTTATCGCCACCAAGGTTTGGACCAGCGGGCGGGAAGCCGGCATACGGCAGATGGAAGAATCCTTCCGGCGCTTGCGCGCCGAGCGAGTGGACTTGATGCAGGTGCATAATCTCGTGGACTGGCGCACCCACCTCGCGACGTTGCGCCGGTGGAAAGAGCAGGGCAAGGTCCGTTACGTCGGCGTGACTCACTACACGGCGAGCGCCTATGACGATCTGGCGCGGGTGATGGAAAGCGAAGAGCTCGACTTCGTGCAGTTGAACTATTCCATCGCGGAACGGGAAGCCGAGCGGAGACTTTTACCGCTGGCCGCCGACAGACGGATCGCCGTGCTCATTAATCGGCCGTTCGCGGCGGGCGGGTTGTTTCGAAGGGTGCGGTCCCAAGCGCTGCCGGAATGGGCCGGGGAAATAGGATGCGCGACTTGGGCGCAGTTGTTCTTAAAGTTTGTCATATCCCATCCGGGGGTAACCTGCGCGATCCCCGCAACCAGCAAGGTACGGCATCTCATCGACAACATGCAGGCCGGCGTCGGCAGTCTTCCCGATGCCGCGTTGCGCGAGCGCATGGCGAAACATGTCGCCGAAATCTAACCGGTGCAGCTTTCGAGAGGGCCCAGCGATGTTTAGTATCTAGATTTGATTCTAAGTAAGAACCCGCGAGTCCGTCGGCTACCGTTTCAGCGGGGGTTTGCCTACGGGTTGCCAACCCTCGATCCAACTAAACTCCCGTAGCGTTTTATTCCCGCCTGCCGAGTATTTTAAATTGCGACTATCGACCTACGACTCTCGTCCTTGACCTATCGACAATTTTTGGATTACGTTGCCCGCGATTTGGTCCGTGTCAAATTGACCGGTTCGATTAACGAGGGAGGTGTTAAATGAAGCGGTTCTTGATGGCGCTTCTTTGCTTTTGCTTGTGGCCGTACAGTGCGGTTGCTCAATCGCCTTTTTACCAGGGGAAAACCATAAAGGTCATCGTCGGGACGCCTCCGGGCAACCTCTACGATCTTTGGGCGCGGCTGATTGTTGCCCACATGGGAAAGCATATTCCGGGCAATCCCGACTTTATCGTGCAGAACATGCCGGGGGCAGGCCATGTGGTGGCGGTGAACCATCTCTATTCCATGGTTAAACCCGATGGCCTGACGCTCATCGGCACTGCGATTCCGTCTCTCTACCTCAACCAGTTGATCGGCAGAAAAGAGATTTTATTCGATTGGGCTAAGTTTAGTTGGATCGGTTCGCCGGCGCGCGGCGACAGCCAGATGTATATGCGCGCGGACACTCCGTATAAAACCATCGAAGATGTGCGCACGGCTCAAGACCCGCCCAAATGCGGCGCAACGGGTGTAACCGGACCCGATTCGTTTTTGCCCAAATTATTACAGGACACGGTGGGCGCCAAGTTTGCGATCGTCACGGGCTACCCGGGCGGCACCGACATCGACCTCGCCGTAGAGCGGGGAGAAATTCAGTGCCGGGCGTTCACGCTCGAAGCGTTCTTTGGCCGCGAGCCCTACCACACCTGGAGAAAGAAGAATTTCGTCCGACACATGTTTCAAACCGGGAGCAAGAGGGACGAACGGATGCCGGATGTTCCCACCATCGGGGAGATCATGAATCAGTACAAAACGCCGGAATCCGGCAGACGCCTGGCCAAGGTTTTGCTCACTGCGGGCGATATGGGGCGGCCTATGTTCGGCCCTCCGGGTATGGCGCCCGAGCGACTGCAGATTCTCCGCGATGCGTACGAAAAGACAATGAGAGACCCCGAACTCCAGGCCGAGGTGAAAAAGCGCAACTATGAGTTCGACCCTGTAAACGGCGAAGAACTGGAAAGACTTGCCAAGGAGGTTACCAGCCAGCCGTCGGACATTATCGAGCGACTGAAAAAGGTTTTGGGGAATTAGGCCGACGCCGTTGCGTAAATTTCGATGACTCCCTGCGATCCTGAAGGGGCGGTGCGTTATTCTGATGATAGTGATCGGGGTCGCTTGCCGGGGGCGTATCCGCGGGTCCTTTCCAGTGAATGATTTATCGATCACGTCCCAGGTAAGCCACGGCGTCGATTTCCACCAAGCAACCGGGGGCGAGCTCGCGGACCTCGAGGGAGAGTCCGGCGGGGAGTGACTTCGCGTTCAACTTGAAAAAGTTTCGATAGGTGTCAGCAAACTTGTTCCGATCCTGTCCGGCAATTAAATAAACCGTCGTTTTCACCACGTCGTCCAGCGTTCCGCCGGCCGCTTCGACGATGTACTGCACATGGCGCAAAGTGATCTCGGTCTGTTTTGCCAAGTCGCCTGGTGCGAGAGTCTCGCGCTGGAAACCAACCGCGTCCTGCCCCGCTATCAACAGCCAATCGCCGACACGCACCGATTGCGAGAATGAGCCCGGAGTTTTTCTTACCTTCGGACTGGCGACAATTTGTTTCTCACCGCGGTAGGCGATGGCGACTGAACGAAGCAGGACATCTTTGCCCAATTCTCGGAGGTAAATCCCGGAGTTGGGTGGAAACTCATCCGGCGCAAAAAATCCGGCATACACCGCTCGGCGCGCTTCTCCATAGCCGGGGCGGTAATCTGTGCTCGGCATAAACATGAACGTGCGGCAGAGATCTCTCAACGAAAGATCTTGTTGCTTGAGGATTTTCGTGATTCTGGTCAGCACTTCGGTGGTCTGCCGCTGAATGGTAAGGGGCGGGGCGACACTCCCGTCCTTATCGGCAGCGTCGATGCCCGAAAAAAAAACAAAATTTTCGACTTGCACTGCATGGCAGCGGCTTCCCTGGGCTAACGGCAACTCCGGCAGCCGAATCACCTGCCGATCGCGGCTCGACGTCGCGATGGCATCCATTCGCACGCGACAACCGCCCTGGAGGCCCGCGATCCCGAGTAGGGTTGTCGTGGGAAAAAAATTCGTCTGATTGCCGAAGGCTTCATCTAAAACTTTCCTCGTCGCGGGAGCATCGGCGTAGTCCGGCAGATAGACCATCAGAGCGACGATATAGGCAAGCTCCATGTTCGCGTTCCTGAGGGCGCGCCGCAGATTCTCCAAGGTTTGCCGTGCCTGACCTTCGATACCGGCCTCGGAGAGAGCGCCGTCCGGACGCCGGGCGTCTTGAGCCAGAAACGCGAAGGTTCCCGCGATCGAACCTTGGGA
>JBFJTQ010000512.1:0-3461 GCA_041625275.1 Binatia bacterium
AGGTCCGTCTTTGGGAATCGCGCCAGCGGGGACATGAATATGGATGTCGAGCTTGTGATAAAAATCCGCCTCGATACCGAGCTTTTTGGCATGCGCCCGGGCGTAACTCACCGCCGCTTGAGCCGACTCTTTCATGACGTCGCCTAATTGCCCGGTGAGAGTCAGGTTCCCTCTGCCTTTCGCGAGCGACGCTTCCACATACAGCAGTTCGCCACCCGTGCTAGTCCAGGCCAGTCCGGTTGCAACTCCGACCTCATGGTGTTCTTGTTCCGTTTCAGGTAAGAACTTTGCTGCCCCCAGGAAAGAATGAACGTTGGCACGCGTGATGCGGGTCAGTTCGGACTTTCCTTCCGCCACCTTGCGTGCCACTTTGCGACAGATCGAAGCGATCTCCCGTTCAAGATTTCTCAAACCGGCTTCCTTAGTGTACTCCGCAATGATGCGCAGCAGCGCGTCGTCCGACATCTCCAACCGTTTGGTCGAAAGGCCGTTATCATCGAGTTGCCGGGGAAGCAGGAACTTACGAGCAATTTCGAGCTTCTCCTCGTTGGTGTACCCGGAGAGCTGGATGACTTCCATCCGGTCCGCAAGTGGAGGCGGGACCGGATCCAGGAGATTTGCCGTGCAGATAAATAGCGTGTTGGACAAATCCACCGGGAGATTCAGATAGTGATCGCTGAAAGCATGGTTTTGTTCTGGGTCTAAAACCTCCAACAGGGCCGCCGATGGGTCGCCACGGAAGTCAGCTCCCACTTTGTCAATTTCGTCGAGCATGAAGACGGGATTGATGGTACCGGCCTGTTTGATACCCTGAATGATCCGCCCTGGCAGCGCGCCCACATACGTGCGGCGATGGCCGCGAATCTCTGCCTCATCACGCAGGCCGCCAAGCGAGACACGCACGAAATTCCTTCCCAGAGCTCGGGCTATGGATCGTCCCAAGGAGGTTTTACCCACTCCCGGGGGGCCCACAAAGCACAGAATCGGTCCTTTGATTTTCTTTTTGAGTTTATTGACCGCCAGATATTCAAGAATCCGTTCCTTAATTTTCTCCAAGTTGTAATGGTCTTCGTCCAAGACATGCTTGGCCTTCTTCATATTCAAGTTGTCCTTGGTCTTCTTGCTCCACGGCAGTTCCACCAACCAGTCCAGGTAGGTTCGGACCAAGGTTGCCTCGGATGATTCTGGGTGCATCTGTTCCAGCCGCCGGAGTTGTTTGTCCGCTTCCCGTTTTGCATCGGCGGGCATTTTGGCCTTTTCGATTTGCTTTCGCAGTTCATTGATTTCCTCGGTGCGCTCGTCACCGTCGCCCAACTCCTGCTGGATTTGCTTCAGTTGTTCACGGAGAAAATAATCCCGTTGTGTCTTGCTCATTTCCTCCTTGGCCTGGTTCTGGATGCGCGCCTGCATCGTCGAAAGCTCTAACTCTCGGCTAAGCAATTCATTGACCTTCTTCAAACGGGCGATGGGATCAAAGACCTCCAAGATGGCCTGACTCTCCTCAATCTTTAGCCGCAGATTGGAGGCCACAAGGTCGGCTAGGACCCCTGGATCGCTGATGTTGTCCGTGACCATCACGATTTCCGGGGGCAGGTTTTTAAGATTGAGAATCTGTTCGATCTTTTCCTTGGCGTTCCTCATCAAGGCTTCCACCTCAATGGGGACCTCCTGCAGGGCAGGCTCCACCACCTTGCGAATTTTTACCTCAAAGAAGGGACGCTCCCGAAGGTAAGAGTCCACCTCACCTTTAGATAGACCTTGGACCAGAATTTTTACCCGACCGTCGGCCAATTTAAGCATGCGCATGATGGAAGCTATGGTACCAACTCGATGAATGTCAGACTGACTCGGGTTTTCTTCTGCGGAATTCTTCTGGGCCACAAGGAAAATTAAACGATCACGTGACAGGGATTCCTCCACGGCGCGAATCGACACGTCCCGTCCAACGAAAAGAGGCAGCATCATGTAGGGGTAGATAACGATGTCGCGGATGGGTAGCAGCGGGAGGACATCGGGAATCTCGACTTCCGACCCCTTGGTTTCCGCGTCTTCAACCTTCCATTCAGATTCTACCATTGCACTCCAGCCCGTACTGTAACTTAACCAGCCAGCCCACCTAGGTCAACAATAAATTAGATTTTTCGTGTGAATCGCCGACAGGGAACCGGCAAAAAAGGCTTTTGTAACAATGCCCGAAACGATTATCCGAACAGCTGCTTGACCTTTTCAAAGAACCCCTTCGAAAGGGGATTAATCTCTTCTCCGCCCAGCGCCGCAAATTCCTTCAACAATTCTTTCTGTCGGGTAGTGAGATGGGTTGGTGTTTCCACCGTGATGCGTACATGTTGGTCGCCCTGACGATAGCCCTGAACGTCCTTGATACCCTTGCCCTTCAGCCGAAAGACTTTCCCGGATTGCGTGCCCGCTGGTATCTTCACCTTGACTTTTCCGTCCAGGGTCGGGACGTCAATTTCCGCACCCAAGGCCGCTTGGACGAAACTGATAGGGATGTCGCAAAGGATATCAAGATTGTCACGCAAGAAGATGGGGTGCGGTTCGACCTGGATAACCACATACAAATCTCCAGGCGTCCCACCACCCGGTGCTGTTTCGCCTTCTCCTCTTAACTTAAGCCGTGATCCCGTATCTACGCCGGCGGGTATTTTCACGTTCAGAGTGTGCATCCTGCGCACTCGCCCGGCTCCCCCACAAGTGCCGCAGGGATCTGTGATGACTGTTCCCTGCCCGTGGCACTGGGTGCAGGTCCGTGAGACGCTAAAAAAGCCTTGCTGAAAACTTACTTGTCCCCTGCCTCGGCAGGTCGAGCAGGTCTGAGGTGAGGTCCCCGGCTTCGAACCATTTCCGTGGCAGGTATCGCATGGTCCATGTCTTGGAATCTTGATTTTCTTCTCGCTGCCCGAAACCGCCTCTTCGAAAGACAAGGTCAAGTTGTAGCGCAGATCTTCTCCCCGGCTTCGACCACGTCGCCGCCCTGCGGCGCCGCCGAAGAACTCTCCGAAAATGTCTCCGAAGATGTCTTCAAATCCGGCCGTGAAATCGAATCCGCCAGCAAAAGGCCCGCCATCACCGAAGGCGGCATGCCCGAACTGATCATACTGAACTCTCTTCTGGGGATCGGAGAGGACCTGATATGCCTCGGAGACTTGCTTAAATTTTTCCTCCGCTTGTTTATCTCCCGGGTTACGATCCGGATGAAACTTGAGGGCGAGTTTTCGGTAGGCTTTCTTGATCTCGTCCTCGCTGGCACTCCGATCGACGCCGAGCAATTCGTAATAATCGCTTTTACCGTTCAACGTATGACCTCTATTATTGCTCTACGGCACATGTTATACGCGGCAAAGCCCCTCTCCTTTCCAGTCTTCAGGAGTAGGGGCTTTTCCTCATTAGCAAGGGCGCATCGGGATGATGCCACGGATGGCTCTTATTCCTTGACCTCCTCG
>JBFJTQ010000513.1:0-3450 GCA_041625275.1 Binatia bacterium
TGGCTGGATGCTTGCCGCGCCCGACGGTCTGCTTGCCGCGAACGCGCTGCTTTTGGCCATGCGCCTTGGGATCTTGGCTAGCGTGGCAAGAGCCTATGATCGCAAACCCTGGAGTTATTGGTTCTCCCCCCTGGCCGATCTTCCCGCCGCGACGAAGTTAGTACGAAGCGCACTGTCTCGCCACCAGCGCTGGCGCGGCCGCTCCTATGTCAGAGGTAAGGGCGGACGATACGAGCCTACCGAGGGGTCTGTCTGAAAGATTTGAACACAACCCGCTAGCCTGCGAAAATGGCTGCCGCTAAGATTGCCGACTTCATCATTGCAAAATCGATGCGCCTGATCGCTAGCGCCCTTGCGGCCGGCCGCCTTAAAACCTTTGTGACAGGCGTCGAGCACATACCGTCAAAAGGCCCCGTGCTGGTGGTCGTTCGTCATTACCATCATCTCTTTGACGGTCTGGCCCTATATGCGGGAATACCGCGCCCCTTGCACATTCTGGTCACTCTCGACTGGGCCAAGAGTCGGCGGTCGTTTCGCGCGATGCGGTGGCTGACCGCGCGCGCCCGCTGGCCCGTGATTCTGCGACAAGAGGCGCTGCAGCCGAACCGCGGAGAAAAGGTACGTCTCAACCCCAGCGTCTTCCTACCGCAGGATGTGATCCGCTTTCAACGCAGGGCGCTGCGCGAGTCCGTGCAGTTACTTATCGAAGGCCGCGTCTTAGTCGTGTTTCCCGAGGGCTACCCCAACATCGATCCCCACTACACACCGAAATCGAGCCTCGATGCGTTCCTCCCGTTCAAAGCCGGGTTCGCTGCCATCGCCAAGGCCGCAAGCGCTCGTGTCGCGGAACCGCTCCCAATCATTCCGGTCGGTCTGCGCTATACTCGCGGCCAGCCCTGGACGGCGCATTTGAGATTTGGCGATCCCGTTTATTACAAGAATTTCGCCTCCCGGGATCTGCTGATTCGTTGTATTGAAAAAGAAGTCATGAAACTCTCCGGCGCCCCGCCCGTCGGTTGACGTGTTAAATTTTTTAGCCGAGGTGAGCAAAGCGATTCTAGCCGTCATCCTCCGCCTTTTCCGACGCATCTTCCAGCCGCTGCAGGTGCAGCTTCCCCTCCTTATCCTTCACGAGCAATTCCAGTTTTTTCTCCACTTCACTCAATTTTTGATTGCACTGCTTTACCAATCCAACTCCTCGCTCGAAAGCGGCCAGGGCGTCTTCCAGGGAAAGGTCCCCCGACTCCAATTGCTCTACTACCCGCTCCAACTCTTCGAGGGCCGCTTCAAACTTATCGCTTGATCGATCTTTGCGTGCCATTCTATCTCTCCGGGCCGTCGGCCATCGAGCTCGCCTTTGGCGCGCTTGTCCCGGATGCCGACGTTCTTAAGATTAGTTGAAAAGGGTCGACGCGGGCGTTATTGATCCGGGCGCCCCAATGCAAGTGAGGCCCCGTCACCCGCCCGCTCATTCCCGACAAGGCGATCACATCACTTGTGCGCACAAGGGCCTGCTCGTCCGCATGCAATTCGGCCAAATGAAAATACATCGTGAAGAGCCCGCCGCCGTGATCTAGAACCAAACTCTTACCGCTGTAAAAAAAGTCGCCGCGCAGCACAACCCTCCCGTGGTTGGCTGCCAGGACAGGAGTCCCCATCGCGGCCCTGAGATCGGCACCCGAATGCGGCGCCCGGGGCGTGCCGTTTATGATCCGCCGCAAACCGAATGGCGAAGAGATCTCTCCGGCAACCGGTTCTACAAAGGAGCCCTCCCACAACCTTTCGCGCGATGACGTTTTGAAGGCCTGCGTGAATTGGTCCCGTTCCCGGCGGATTCTGGCCAACACTTCTTCGCTTAGCTGGTCGAATTCCTCCGAGACCTTAAATGACTCCTTTGGGAACAGCTTGGGTTTGATCCTGAGAATTATTTCCTTTTTCTTGTGGCCAGCCTTCCGGGTCGTGGCTTCGAGCAGTAATTTGATCGGACCCGGCTTGGCCTCGAGATCGACACCGACCAGGGCGGCGAAACTTTCCGAAGCCATGGGGAAAAATTGTATCGGCTCGTCTCCCAATCGTCCCTGGACAGCGAGTAGATCCGCTCCCGCAACTTTCACTTCGACGATCTCACCCTGCGCAACGTCCAACGGCTTGGGCCAGATCGTCCGCGACGGCTGTGCCGCCACCGCAGTCCCCGCGAGCGGCCATGACAAGGCCAGAACCCATAATACTCCGCGCCATGATCTCATGTCACTCGCTCCCCTCCACTCGACATAGCGACTTGCCGTGAGCGAACGTGATGCGCACCTGATCACCCCTATTTAGGAGAGCCGCATCTTTGACGATGGTTTCTCCGGGCAGCTTGTGGGTGATGCTATAACCGCGCTCGAGCACCGCCAGCGGGCTCAAGGCATTCAGGCGCCCGCTGTTGTGAGCCAAGCGATTCTTATGCGCACGGATCCGATCCTCAAAGCGCCGCAGGAGGTCAATGGAAAGTTCGTCGAGCTTTTGTTGCTGGTCGCGCAACTTTTGCGTCGGATCCCCGAGACGCTTGAGTAAGCTGCGGCAGGTCTCCTTGGCCAGCTCCAATTTGACCCGCATCGCACGCAGCATCTGGTCTTCCAGCGCACGCAAGTGTTCGGTAAGATCCACCTTGCGTGGAACCACCATCTCCGCTGCCGCGGTCGGCGTTGGCGCGCGCGCATCCGCGACGAAATCGGCAATCGTGTAGTCGATTTCATGACCCACGGCCGAAATAACCGGCACCCGCGATGCGCAGATGGCCCGCGCCACCTCCTCCGAGTTAAAAGCCCAAAGATCTTCGAGAGATCCCCCGCCGCGCCCTACGATCATCACCTCGACTTCACCGGAGCTCGCCAATTCGGCGATCCCCGCAGCGATTTCCTGCGCGGCACCGTCCCCCTGAACCTTAACCGGGCGAACGACAATCCGGCGGTCCGCAAAGCGATCGTCTATTATCCGCAGCATGTCGTATAGGGCGGCTCCTTTATCCGACGTCACAATACCAATGGAACCGGGTACGGCGGGTAGAGCGCGCTTGCGCTCGAGGGCAAACAGGCCTTCGTCGGCTAATTTCTTTTTTAGCTGCTCAAAGGCCAAAAACAGCGCCCCATGGCCCCTGGGTTCCATGGTTTCGACATAAAGCTGCAAATCGCCGCGAACGGGATAAAGGCTCACGCGCCCCGAGCATAGCACCTCCATACCGTTCTCTGGCGTAAACGTAAGAGCGCGCCCCTGACTTCGAAACATCACCGCGGATATCTGACTCTTTTCATCTTTGAGCGTAAAGTAGAAGTGCCCCGAGGGTGGCACTCGAAAATTGGAGATCTCCCCCACTACCCAAAAGCCATCAAGCGCCGTATCGAGCGTTCTCTTGATGATCTCATTGAGTTCGCTGACCGTGAGGAATTGCACCCGCGCGCTGGGGGAAAA
>JBFJTQ010000514.1:0-3448 GCA_041625275.1 Binatia bacterium
TCGCCGTATTTTTCCGCGAGCTTGCGCACCTCGGGATCGTCCAGGGCCGTCAACCTGCCGTTGCGGATGATGGTGTATTCCTTGCCGCTCTTGGTTGTGATCGTAAATGTCGGGAACAGGAGGTGAATATGGAGATGCCCGTAAAGGATTCCATTTTCGCCCGCCCATTTCTCCTCCGCCGAGCGCCACAGCGTGCCGAATCCCATATGGATGACTCCGGAACGGCGCCGCTCCCATTCAAAACCGCCGGAAGAATGGCGTTCGATATGACTGGGGCGGAGAATCTTTGGATTCGTTCCGATGGCGACCTCCCAGAGATAGAAGAGCCCGGGACGCGGAAAGCAAGGATATTGCGTGCGCCTGCTCTCTTCGAATAATGTGCGCCAGGCATCGCCGTAGGGCCCTCCGCCGACGACCTTGACGATCTGGCCTCCCTCCAGCTCGACTTTCACCTGGGGGAAGGCGCGCGCGAAATGGCTCGTCGTCCCGGACACCACTCCCGCCGCGTCTTCCTTGGCGATGATCGGAGGCACGGGGTGACCGAACAGATGGCCGTTCCGCGGCGTCGAGGAGAAACCATAACGCGTGCCGTCGTAATACTCGTCCCAGTAAGTCCACGAGATATCCGTGCCTTCGGCATCTGTCAGCCGTACCCTTCCACCCCGCCCATATTCCCAGATCGGGTCCCAGGTTTTCTTATTGATGAGCAGGTGGAGATCCAGTGGATATGTCGTTGATCGTTGGAGGAAATGCTCCACGCGGAGCCACGGTATCTGTTCGTAGCGAAAATCCGTCTTGGGGATCGGTCCACCCTTGCCGTGGATGAGGAGATCGTACCCGCGCCGAAGGGCGAAATCCTCGATATACGGCATGCCCTCCCAGCGCCGGGGGTTGTTGTCCCAGGGCTCGCGGCGCATGATGACCTCGACCTCGTCGAGATAATCGAATTCCTGGTCGGGGTCGCCCATGTCGGCGACGAGAACATCGACATGGGCCCCCTTTTCCCGCAAGGCCTCGGCCACGGCGTTCGGGACGGCAAGATCGTATTCCCGATCCACGGCAATCAGTACTTTGTTGCCCGAAACCGTTTTGTTATAGCCGACGAAACCAATGTGGCTATCGCGGTTTTCACGCGCATTGGCAAGCTCGCGCGCGAAGGGCATCAACTCGGCCAGATCGGCGGAGCGAAGCCCCAACCGGCGCAACTGTTCTGTTTTCGGAACCGCATTGCTTAGTCCCACACCATCATCGGCTGTATCGCACATAAAAACCTCCTCGAACTCTCGCTATTTGCGCCTCGCTATAGGCAGTGCTCCTTCACCCACTTGACAATCTCGCAGCGCTTGGCGAACCAGATATCCGGAAACGACTTGGCGTACTTGATGGCCTCGTCGTAGACCTTGCCGGTGGCCGGAAATGCCATCTGGCAGTGCATCGCCAGGGTCAACATTCTGGGTTCGTCCTTGGACTCCTCGTACAGCAGGTCGAACTCATCCTTGAACGACTGCAAGATGTCACGGGCAATGATGCCGCGCCGGTACATGCCCGTATCGTTCAGGCCGCTGATTGCGTTCTTGTAAGGGACGATAATCATGGTCTTGCCGTTGATATTGACTGGATAGGGATTGTCGTCATTGACCGCATCGCCGTGCCACTCGTAGCCTTCGTCGGCAAGGATCCCCAGCGTGCGCTCCGTATGGCGCATGCCGGACGTGAGCCATCCCGTTGGCCGTACGCCGACGAAGTCCTTAAACATCTTAGCGCAAGTGCGGATCTCTTCGCGCTCCTGTTCATCGGTCAGGTGAATCAACTGATAGTCCTCGGCGTAGGAATGGCCCACGATCTCATGGCCTCGCTCGTGCACCGCTTTGACAGCTTCGGGGTAACGAGGAATGCACAGCGCATTGGTATTGAAAGACGCCTTGACGTCGTACTTGTCGAGGATTCGCAGGATGCGCCACACCCCCGTTCTGCCGCCGTAGTCATTTTCGCTCGCCGTCCGGCAGTCATACTGCGACACGACGTCGTCTTCCTTGATCGGGTTGGACCCGCCAACATGGTGCGTGCGCCGATGTTTTGGATTCGGAGTTTCCGTCCAGGCTTCCAGATTCCCCGCTAAAGCCACGGCCATCCTCGCCCCCTGGGGCCATTTGATTTTGATCTTCTTGGCCTTGGAATAAACGTCATAGAAATTATCATGTGCCGGCATCATCGCTCGTCAAACCTCCTTTAAAAAAATGCTCTGCTGCTCACCGCTCCGGTATAGAGGAAACTGCAACGCGCTGTCAATCAATGGCGCCGCCAATAAAGTTTGACCAATACCACCCCCGCGAGATTCGAGTCTGTAGCACTCGTTCTCAGATCCGCACTTTCACTGGACCCGCGAGTGAACGTCCGCCGTCCTGGTTTGATCCATCACACGCATCCAGTCAAAGAAATTCTCTTCGCTTTCTCCGATGCGGCAGTTGATACAAAGAACCTCCGGCCTCGGGTTGAATCAAAAATAAAGCTCTGTGCGGGAACCCAACTGGGGTTGACTTAAGAGACGCGTATCGAATACCGTCAAGCTAGAAACGCGGCGATCTGGCTCTTTTGGCGCCGCGGCCGTTGCCGCTTGGGGATGCGTAGCTTCCTCATGGTGGGGCCGGAAAAGCAAGTTCCTATTATTCATCCATCTGTGTAAATCATCCTGCGGTGATAAGAACGTGTGCCCTGGGGCATCTGATCATGTCTAAGGCGCATACCGATTATGGATTGCTTTGTTTGGATTTCAAATCGTTGGAACTCAATGCCGGTTCTGCGCTTGGCTTTCTGTCGTATCGGGGTTGCTCTAAAGAGTTTTGTTATCGTATTCGATAGTTAAGGTGTTTGGATCGCACCTCTCTCAAGTTCTACAACATCTCCACCGTTAATGGTGCGCCGTCCGACGAATTAGTGTCTGTAGGCCAAAAAAGGTCATCGTTCAGGCTCGATGACCATGGGAGGGTACCATGCAGCAAATTAATCGTCGCAGGTTTTTGATGGAATTAGGAATTTGGAGCGGTGCCGCGATGACGTCGCGGCTATTCGATCCGTCGTGGGGTTACGCGGCTGGGACGACGTTGCGCTATGGTCTGAATTCGCGAGACGTCCGCAGACTCGACCCGATGGCGGGCCCCAATTCCAACGATAAAACCGTTCTAGCAGCAATATTCAACGGATTGGTGCGCTCGACGCCGGGTGTGGTCAATCCGGAAAGGGTCGAAGCCGATTTGGCGGAGCGATGGGAGTCGTCCAAGGACCTAAAGACCTGGACCTTTCATTTACGTAAGGGGGTTGAGTTTCATAAGGGATACGGGGAATTTACTTCAGCGGATGTGGTTTTCTCCCTGGAGCGCGCCAAAGACAAAAAGACGAACGTGTATTACAAGAGCTATCGCCCCATGGGCAAAATTGAAGCAATGGAC
Organism: Binatia bacterium; assembly: GCA_041625275.1. Taxonomy (GTDB): domain Bacteria; phylum Desulfobacterota; class Binatia; order UBA9968; family UBA9968; genus JBFJNS01. The sequence goes on from JBFJTQ010000514.1 coordinate 3,447, forward strand.
AA
>JBFJTQ010000515.1:0-3447 GCA_041625275.1 Binatia bacterium
AGCGGGTTGCCCAAGACCATCTTAACATCCCCACTTTTCATTCCTGGAGCGACCTGCCGCTTGATCGCAGCCTCTTTGAAGGCATTGGACCATGGTTGGGCCCGGATCCACTCAAGCCGTTGTTGTTCTCCTTCGCTCTGTTCGGGGAGTTTCGTCCTCTCATCGGCTATAGGGTCGATAGTCAGGATAGCCGAGTTGAACTGCTCATGAAAGTCTTCGACCCGGATGTATCCTTCCTTTCCTGTATCGAGCCTTACCTTGTAGTAAGGGTTCTTGATTTTTCTGCCTACCAATTCGACGATCTCAAATGCTTGGTTCGCCGCCGGTTGGAACGTCCCGGCGTTAGACGAAGGAGCGATATGAAACAGAGGTAGCTTCCCATCGACAGGTACGACCCAGAACCCTTTCCCTACACGCGTTGCGAGAGCGTCGAGCTGCTTCTCCGTGTAATGGTGCGACGCCAAAACAGGCGCCCCGAGCAGACATAGAAGCAAATACAGCAAGCCGGTCCCGCTCATAATGGTGGCAACCCTTTCCTCGCAGCGCATTGATCCCTCGATAAAAATTGGACTTGCGCGCGGAGCATTCACTCCTTCTAGGTTATACAAAATCCTTTTTTGAGCCAACGGTTTTACGTTCGCAATCAAGATATTCTCCCGAAGTGCAGGGTGACGCAGGACTGCGACGGGGAATTCCCCGCATTTGGAATTTCCGATCATTAGACGGTCTGCATCCATCGGATCGAAGAGAATTGCCGTTCATTGTTCCAGATTCTGGCAGATTCTTCTCAAGAAGAACACAACGGGGCGCTCGTGCCTCTTTGGGCATTGGACAGCGTGGTGGGATATGTCCTTTTTTGTCCATAGACAGGGCAAGGTTTTAGTCCGGCGAATAAAGAAAAGTTCTTGAAAACCAGCAGGTTGGAGCGATGAGGTAAGATGGCATGAGGGTTGCTGCGTCGCCAACGTGCGGGACACCCAGGGCAGTCACGCAGGGCGTCAAGATCAGACAAAAGAGTTCCGGGAGGTATGATGCAAGGTTCGCGATTTGCGGAGATTCTGTTGGTTGAAGATAATCCTGGCGACGTGCGACTCACTTTGGAGGCGTTCAAGGAAGGCAAACTGGCGAATAACGTTAACGTGGTTGGCAACGGCGTCGAGGCGATGGACTATCTGCACAGGCGCGGGAAGTACGCCAACGCGGCGCGGCCGGACTTGATTCTTCTTGACCTCAATATGCCTAAGAAGGATGGACGCGAAGTCTTGCAAGAAGTGAAAAATGACCCTCAGTTGAGGACGATTCCAGTCATTGTTCTTACCACGTCGGCGGCCGAGACCGATATTCTCAAGAGTTACGATCTGCACGTCAATTGCTATATTCAAAAGCCAGTGGACTATGAAGAATTTTTAAGGGTTCTACGGCATATCGAGAATTTTTGGTTCAGCGCTGTCATTCTCCCTTCGCGGTCGAGTTTGGCCGCATGAGCATGACGCGGGAAATGCGTGCCTGTCCAACGAGGTTCTACAAAATTATTTAACCCGACAAACGACTCTGAATCACACTGCATCAGTCGAAACAGCACTCCAGCAAATGCGTGACTGGAATTAACGTCTTTTTGACAAACCAACAGCCTCACGTTAGTTAGATCGATACCAACAGGCTACGGACTGAGAATTGCCGCAGGGAGCGAATCACGCCGTGTTTTCGCTAGTCCAGGCTTGGCCGTGTATTTCGGAGCAAGCACCGATCGTGACGCAGAATGTTTCCGCAACGAAAAAGGGGCCCGAGGGCCCCCCTTTTTTTGGTTGCGGGGCCGGGATTTGAACCCGGGACCTCAAGGTTATGAGCCTTGCGAGCTACCAGACTGCTCCACCCCGCGATAACGGTGTAAGCTATGTTTTTACCTTGCGCTTAATCAGGAGTCAAGGTAGGAAACCAAGATGCAGCAACGATATCGCAATCCATTGCTCACGGTGGATATCATCATCGAACTCGAAAGCGGTGCAATTGTTTTGATCAAGAGAAAAAACCCGCCCTACGGGTGGGCGTTGCCTGGCGGATTTGTCGATTACGGCGAGAGCTTGGAGATGGCCGCTGTTCGAGAGGCGCAAGAGGAGACCTCCCTGCGCGTCGCCCTCATTGAGCAGTTCCACACTTATTCCGATCCTGGCCGCGACCCTCGCCATCACACGGTGTCGACGGTGTTCATCGCAAAGGCGCGAGGTACGCCGCGGGGTGCCGACGATGCTGAGGCGGCACAAGGATTCTCGGAAGGACAACTTCCCGAGCCGGTTGTTTTCGATCATCAGAGAATCTTGGACGATTACTTCCGATATAAAAAAACCGGCCAGCGGCCAAATTTCTAAATCCGGCTCCAGATACTGCGCGGAGTCTTAGCTTAGCTTCTGGAGCGCATCCCGGATGCGTTGACACCCTTTTTCGATATCCTGCAGTGAGGTTGCATAGGAGAGGCGAACATGCTCCCGCGAACCGAAATCTTCTCCCGGCACAAGCGCAACTTTGGCTTCCTCAAGCAGATAGTCGGCTACGTCGCAAGGAGACTCCAGGCGTTTTCCGTTTGCGGTTTTTCCAAATGCCATCGAGATATTCGGAAACACATAGAAGGCTCCCTGAGGTTTGAGACAACGGACTCCTGGAATCGCGTTGAGCCGATCGACGACGACATCGCGTCGCTTGTGAAACTCTTGAACCATCGACGCGACTTCGCCTTGAGGGCCGACAATGGCTTCAAGCGCCGCCGCCTGCGCGATGGAAGTGGGATTGGAAGTGCTCTGGCTCTGAATTTTGCTGGCCGCGGACATGATGTCGGCCGAACCCAGGGCGTATCCGATCCGCCACCCGGTCATGGCGTAGGTCTTCGACACTCCGTTGATGATCACGGTACGGTCTCGCAGCGCCGGGTTCAGCGCGACGAGATTATGCACCTGAAACCCGTCGTAAACGATTTTCTCATAAATATCGTCGGCAAAAATGAGACAATCGTGCTTTTCCAAAACCTGCGCTATGGCGTGGAGTTCGTCGCGATCATAGCACGCGCCGGTGGGATTGCACGGGCTGTTAAGGACGACGACGCGCGTGCGCGGCCCAAGCGCGGCCGCTAGTTGACCCGCATTGATGCGGAATCCAGCCGCTTCGTCTGTTTGAATGATATTGGGGATGCCTCCGGCCAAGCGGGCCATGTCCGCGTAACTGACCCAATACGGAGCGGGCACAACGACTTCATCTCCGGGATTCACGACGGCCTGGAAAAGATTGTAAAGGGAGTGCTTGGCGCCGCAACTCACCAAGACTTCATCTTTGCGGTAGGATAGGCCGTATTCGCGCTGATATTTGTGGGCGATAGCTTCCCGCAGCGTCTCAATGCCTTTCACATCGGTGTACTTCGTCATTCCTTTGCGCATCGCCTCGATCGCCGCCGCCTTGATA
>JBFJTQ010000516.1:0-3410 GCA_041625275.1 Binatia bacterium
GATTGATCGTCATCTTTCTTGTCTTCTCTGCAGTGACAGCAACTTTTTTCTTGACTTCACGCTTTGAATAAATCGCTGAAATGTTTTACACCTGTGGCGGGGCTACAGCGATGAAGGTTCAATTCTCGAAATGGCGACGCGCTAGTTGTGCTTTGGTCACTGCCATGACGCTCGGCGCCTGTTCGCTGCCGCCCTCGAGGGTGAACCTACCCTCTGCGGCCGGCGGACGCATCTCCCAAACCGGCACCGCATCCTGGTACGGACCGGGGTTTCACGGCAAGGCAACGGCGAGCGGGGTGATTTACGACCAGAACGACTTCACGGCCGCACACCAAACCCTGCCGCTAGGCACTCGGGTCATGGTCACAAATCTCGATAACAGGAAATCTGTCGAGGTAACCATCAATGATCGAGGCCCTTTTGTAAAGGGCAGGATCGTCGATTTATCCTATGCGGCAGGCGAAACCCTTGGCATGATCGGTCCAGGAACCATTCCGGTACGCCTCGAGATCATTGACAGCGGTCCGCACAAGATCCAGTACATTCGCTCATCGCTGGACTATACGCTTCAGATCGGCTCCTTCTCGCAGCTAGAAAATGCGCGCCATCTGCACGACAGGCTCGCCCTGTCCTTTGCAGATGTTTCAATCGTCCCGCTCCATGCAAAGGACATCACCTACTATCGAGTGCAGCTAGGAACCTTTCCGACTCGTGCTGCCGCCGAAGAAAAGGCGCAACAAGTATCCCGAGCGGGATTCTCGGTCATCATCATGGAGAAGTAGGTGGATGTCTTGCTTACGGGAACTGTTCAACATCGCTTAAGCCGCTGCGGCAGCGTGCGGCTCTTCATTCTTCTCATAATTCTTGGCTCCTTTCCCGGTTGCGTGCCCTCCCAGCCCGCAAGAATCAGCCCCGGGAATCCGGATTCCTTTGATGAATTGAAACGGGCCACGGTTTCGCTTCGCGGTCTCGCTTTCACGCGCGACATCACCCTGGATCGGGTCGACTCCGAGGCAGGGGCAAGGGAAGCGAACAACTTCTTTGCTGAACAGTACAGCCCGTTACCCATCGCAGACCTGGAACGGTCCTACAAACGGATAGGTCTTATTCCCGGAGCCACTGATTTCGCCCAAGCGCTGGTTGACTACAACCGACTGGAGCGAATGGCGTTTTATGATGCGTCCCGAGCAAGCGTCGTGATTGGCCCGGAGGCGATGAGATTGGGCCAAGTTTTCGCCCTGTCGAATCCGCGGGCGGCCCAGGAATTCCCTGAGGTTTTCGCTATTTCAAAAGCGCTCCAAGAACAGAATTTTCACTGGGAGGAGCGACTTAAGTCCGTATTGCTGGAAGACCGCGGACTTGCCATTCGAGCATTGGCACGAGGCGACGCCACGCTGGCGGCCCTCGCTCACGCAAGCGGTGAGAAGAAAGTTCCCTCTTCGCTGCCCGAGATTCAAATCATTGCGCGCCTGGCCGCGGAACTGGAAAAGTCGGCCGCTCACCTCCCCCCGCTACTGCGGCAGAAAATCGTCTTTCCCTATCGCGAAGGCTGCCAATTTGTCTTGTGGGCCTACGCGGCGAAACGCTGGGAGGGAGTAAACCGGCTTTACGCCGATCCCCCTGTTTCGACCTCTCAGATTCTGCATCCCGAAAGATACTACAGACAGCGGGAAAATCCGGTGCAGATCTTCCCATGGGGGCTGAGATCTCGCATGAAAGAGAGGGCTTTGTTGGAGCAAACCCTGGGCGAGTTCTCCATCCGCGTCCTGTTGTCTTCTGTACGCCCGGTCAAGGAGGTCGCACCCTTGGCCTCTGGCTGGCAGGGAGATCACTTATCCATGTATCGGGAGGGTGACGATGTCGTAACCGCCTGGATCACGTCCTGGAAGAACGACGTGAATGCTCGATCGTTTTTTCGCGCTTACAAGGAGGTACTGGAAAGTCACCACCGCGTTCGTCTTGACCCGTCCCCCGACCAGAAGGAAAGCTTGCAGGCGCAGCTCCCCGGCGGGCGCGCCATGGTGCTGCAGGTCAAAGGCTCCATGGTGCTTTTGTTGGATGGCCTGCCGTTGACGCAATCCCTGGAACTCGCCGATACCACTTGGACCAATCTGGAGACGGACACGGAGCCCACCCCGACTCCGTTCGAGCTGGGCCAGAAGCCGCTTCAATGATCGGAGAGAAGAAAGTAGCGGTTGCCCTCGCGTTTCACGCGGCCCTCGTTGATCAATTTGATGAGATGGGCCTGCACTGAAAACTCCGCGATATTTTTCAGCGGCGCCGCTACATCCACGTAGATCGCCTCGGTCATGTCTCCAATGGTGTTGCGCCCGCGGCGCAAAGCATCCAACACCTGTCGCTCGCGCATCAATCGGTGTTCGATGTATTCTTTAATCTTGGCCTCCGGCCGCCCCACGAGGGGCCCATGGCCCGGGAGGATCAAGCGGATGTCGAATTCGAGCAGTCTCTCCAGTGAGCGCATGTAATCCGTCATGTTTCCATCGGGGGGGCGGATGACTGCCGTTCCAAACCCCAGGATATGATCGCCGCTGAACAGGACACGATTGCCCACCTCATAGAAGCAACAGTGGCCCGACTCATGGCCGGGGGTATGCAGCACCCTCAGCTCGCCGCCTCCGAACGAAATCTGATCTCCTTCGCCGTACTGGAAGTCTTCCCCTCCCAAGTAGCCCGCCCGTGAGCGGTGAATGCCGATCTTCGCACCGGTTCGCTTTTTCAATGCCAGGGCGCCGCCGCAGTGATCGACATGAATATGGGTCAGGAGAATTTTTTCGATCCGCTTGCCTCCCATGGCCTCCACCTGCTCGATGATGCCGTCTTGGTTCGCTTCGGTGCTGAGGGCCACGTCGATGACGGCAACGTCCTCTTTGCCAACCACATACTGGTTGGTTCCCTGGAGCGTCATGTAACCGGGATTGGCCGCGGTGAAATAGCGCATATGTGGGGGCATGCCCATCCTGTGATCGTCACCACCTTGCATTGTGTCACGCACCCGCCGGCAAGAACCAAAAAACAGCGCCAGCGAAGTTTTCACCAGAGCCGCCAAAGCTTCTCGTCGTCTCATCGTGCTTAGCATTTAAGTCTGCGTTGCCGGCGTTTCATTCATCAGGCAACAGCACCGCTCCTGGAGCGGCCCGCAAGCACCTATCGGAAAGCGTGAACGGATTTTCTAATGCGGACATAGTAATCAAGTTCTGCGAGCGTATCAATACGAAAGTGGCCTGTGAGCTCTTGCGCGAAACGCCGGCCTGCGCAAGACCGGCAGCCGGCACGTCATCGAGCCCCAGACCGAGTTACCATTTTGCTTGACAAGAATAGCCGCGGCGTAATATGCACCGGCTAAAAATTGAGCGCCGGAGGCCTAATATGAAACAGCAACGTGGAATTGC
>JBFJTQ010000517.1:0-3404 GCA_041625275.1 Binatia bacterium
CGAGCAGTTCCAACCAGTACTCGGTTTCTTCCAATTCCTGTAATGATCCTTCGATTTTGCTTATAAAGTCTGCATTGGATTTGGCACGGGTTGCCTCGCGGTACTGTGCGCCGACGGAAGTCCCCGACCTGAGCAACTGCCGGCCAATAATCTGGGCCGCTGTTCTTTTCGGCAACTGGGAAAACAAGGAGATTACTTAAAGAGCATAATCTCTTGTCCTGGGCTTCATGTAGCCTCTCGCAATCCTCCCCTTGCGCTCAAGCGCATCTTTTGCCGTCAACTCATCATCTAATAAGCCAGCTTGTCCCGCTCATGTCGCCTGGGGCATGGGCTGAGACAGAGGAAAAAGGAAAATTACTAGGAGAGGGTTTTTTCATGAATAAGCGGAACATTTTCATTGGTGCCGGCGTTATTATTCTGGCCGGTCTGTGGTATGCGTTTCGCCCGGAATTGTTGATTATCTCCAAGACCGTTAATGAAGAGTTTCCCGGTGGGGCGGTGATGGCCTCCATTGAAAAAGGGCCGGCGGTTGTCACCATGGGGGGCTTTAAGAGTCTGGCCCATGAAACCAGAGGATTGGCCACTATCTACCAGCTTCCAGGCGGCAAGCGCACGCTGCGCCTGACCAACTTCGAAACCTCCAATGGACCGGACGTACGTGTTTATCTGGTCGCCGCCGAGGTGGAAAAGGGTAACGACACCGTCCAGGAAGCAGGCTTTATCGATCTGGGCTCCATGAAGGGCAATAAGGGCGACCAGAATTATGACGTGCCGGCAGAGGTCGACCTGAACAAATACCGCTCCGTGAGTATCTGGTGCGCGCGGTTCGGCGTCAACTTCGGCGCCGCCACTCTCGGCTCCCTGCAGAGCTAGAATCAAATGAGGATATCGTCATGGACGGGTTCCTACTGATAGCCATATTGATTGTCTACGTCGTCATCTCCTACGAACACGTCTAGCTAGTTCACGCCTAAAGAGGTTTCCGATGAAACACCGGATTTTGATTCTGGGCGGCGGGTTCGGCGGACTGTACGCCGCCCTCGAATTAGAAAAGACCCTGGGAGCTGACCCCTCAGTCCGGATAACGCTGGTCAACCGTGAAAACTTTTTTCTCTTTACACCGATGCTGCACGAAGTGGCGGCCAGCGACCTCGACATTACGACCATCGTCAACCCCATTAGAAAACTTCTCAGGCATACAACCTTCTTTGACGGCACGGTGCAATCCATCGACCTCGAGCGCAAGCGGGTCGTCGTTTCTCATGGCATCGAAGAGGATCACCCGCACGAGCTTGACTACGATCATCTCATCCTTGCCGTCGGATCCGTGACCAACTTCTACGACATTCCCGGCCTCTCCGAGCGGGCGTTGACGATGAAATCCCTGGCCGACGCGCTTCATCTGCGCAATCGCTTGATCGAGCACTTGGAAGAAGCGGACTTCGAATGCTGCGCCGCGCTGCGCGAACCTCTGTTGACCTTCGTGATTGCCGGTGGCGGTTTTGCCGGTGTTGAAACGGCGGCGGCCATCAACGATTTCGCTCGTGAGGCGCTGAAGTTTTACCCCAATCTCACCGAGGACATGCTGCGCATCGTTCTGGTAGAATTCGCGCCCTCGATTCTGCCCGAGCTTGGCCCCGAGTTGGGAGAATATGCGCGCAAGAAACTCGCCGGGCGCAAGATCGAATTTCGTTTGAATACAAAGGTCGAAGGTTTTTCGGCTCGTGGCGTCAAGCTCAGCGACAACGAGACAATCCCCACGAAAACGCTCGTCTGGACCGCAGGCACGGCGCCCAATCCCCTGCTGGAGCCTTTAAGCTGCGCCAAAGATCGCGGCCGAATCGTCGTTAATGAATTCCTCGAAGTTCCGGGCTACCCCGGCGTTTGGGCTCTAGGCGACTGCGCCTCCGTTCCTGACAGACAAACAGGCCATCCATATCCCCCCACGGCGCAACATGCGCTGCGCCAAGGCAAAGTGGTGGCGCGCAATATTATTGCCGCGCAAGAAGGCACGGCCAAACAGCCTTTCGTATTCTCAACCATCGGTCAGTTAGCCGCGATCGGCCGGCGCACGGGCGTGGCGAAGATCCTGGGCTTCAAGTTTTCCGGATTCATCGCCTGGTGGCTCTGGCGCACGATCTACCTGAGCAAGCTACCGCGCATCGAAAAAAAACTGCGAGTGACTCTCGATTGGACGCTGGACATGGTCTTCTCGAAGGATCTGGTCCAATTCATGCCACTGCGGGCGGACCGACGCTCATCGCAATTCCTGGAACTTGATCAATCTACTTCCACGGCACGCCCGAGCGGCAAGGAGAGATTCTCGCCACGACAGGAGGCAGTATGAAGGTTCAAGAGCTTTTGCGGCTCCTCGACAGCCGGGAATGGATAGCGGTGCTCCTGACGCGGCTCTCCGTAGGTGTCCTTTTCTTCGAGTCCGGGAGGAGAAAACTCTTCTACAAGCTCGACGAGCTGGTGGAGTACTTCGCGCAATTGGGCGTCCCCTTCCCCCATTTGCAAGCGCCGATGGTTGCTCTCATCGAATTTGTCGGCGGAATCTGTTTGGTCCTCGGACTCGCCACTCGGCTCATTTCGGCGCCCCTCGCTGTGATCATGGCGGTCGCGATTTGGACGGCCCAGCTCGACAAGGCAAAAACCGTCGGCGATTTCCTTTACCTCCCCGAAGTCCTGTTGCTTGTCATTTTCATCTGGCTGATTTTCTCCGGCCCGGGAAAGTTCGCGCTTGACAACTATATCGCGCGCAATTTTCTTGCCAAAAACAAACTCACTGAGGGAGGGTCGCCGTGTCCACAAACTGGATCGGATTTGCCGGTACGGTCATAGTCATCGTTGCCTACATGCCGCAAATCATTCATCTGGTGAAGGCGCAGTGCTCTGCCGGCATCAGTCTCAAGGCTTACGGGCTCTGGCTCATTTCATCGTTTCTCCTTTTGGCCCACGCCTTCAATCTCAATGACGCGGTTTTCCTTGCGCTTCAGAGCTATCAACTTGGCGCAACCATGACCATTGTAGTTTTCGCCTGGAAATACCAAGGCTCCACTTGTGAGCTTCACCGAGGGTAGCCTTTACTTTCATCTTTTGAGTCGCAATCGCATCTCGTCATGCAAAAGTCGCCCCAGTCGCGCATGGCCTTCGAATCGTTATTCGAAAGGCCCTCAGGACATGAACCATGCCACGTGGAAGTCTTTGCCATATACGATCGGGGCCGCATCCCTTTTTATCGCCGCTATAGTGTCGAACCCGGATTTCGAATTCGCGGATACGGCGTGTGGCGAGCCTGGGGGGAGCCTGAAGTAGCGAAGACGGCCCTTCGGGATCTCAAATTGCAGATCTCAAATGGTGAATCTGAAATATGTGATTTGCAATTCCTCGCAGAGCGAGGA